>CAIRDL010000850.1 GCA_903877345.1 uncultured Oscillochloris sp.
GACTTCACTGGCGGGCGAACTGCCCCGGTGCGCCGTGCTGATTGCGCGCAAGGAGGGTGCCTCGCCTTCCCACAAAAAAAGCGCAAGCTCGGCGGTAGCGGCTTGCGCGCAGGCAACGGCAAAAGGCGTTGGGGCGGCAACTGTGGGCAGCAAGCCGCGACACGCCTGCTCCGCCGCTTCGCGAACGATGCGCTGCCAACGTTCGAGGCGGCGGGCGTCGGGGTGGTCGGTGGCACGGGCGCGGGCGCAAACAAGCGGCACCAGGTGGCTCACGCCTAACTCGACGCTCTTCTGCAGCGCCCACTCGAAGCGTTCGGGCCTGATGAGCGGCAGGTAAAGGGTGAGGGTGAAGGGCGGTTCGCCTGGGGCAACGGTGCGCCGTGTGACCTGCCCGCGCACCTCGTCACGGCCCAGTGCGGTGAGGGTCACGTCGCAGGCTGCGCCTTGACCGTCGAGGAACAGCACGTGGTCGCCTGGTCCGAGGCGTAGCACGCGCCCGAGTTGGTGAGCGAGGGCGGAGTCGGCCAAAACGACCGCGTCGGTGGCAAGGGCGGCGGGCGGGACGAAAAAGCGGAAGGTGTTCTTTACCAGCGCAGCACCTCGGCGACGCGCTGTTCGTCGGGGGTGACTTGGTAGGCGGTTGAGGTAAGGGCGGCGAGGTCGGGGACGTAGGCGCGCAACAACGTGAGTTCGTGGTCGAGGGGCGCGATGGCCCATTCGCCCAAGGTGGCGGGGAGGACGACCGACTCGCCGTGGGCGAGAGTCATGGTGCCGGTGGGCCATTGCAACGTGCCGGTGCCGCCGATCACGGTCAAGATCTCGAAACTAGCGGGGTCGGTGGTGCTGGTGAGGGCGGCGCGGCATGTCCAGCGTTCGAGGGCAAAATAGGGGCAGGCAATCAGGAGGTCGCGGTTGGGCGTGAGGGCGAGGGGTTGCACTTTGCCTTGCTGGGTCGGGTCGAAATTACTGATGGCGAGCGCCTTGGCGAGGTGCAACTCGCGGGGCAGGCCAGTCTTGCCATCAACGCGACCGTAATCGTAGACACGGTAGGTGAGGTCAGACTTCTGCTGGATCTCAAAGAGGAGAATGCCGGCATTGATGGCGTGGATTGTCCCGGCGGGGACGAAAATCACGTCAGCGGGCGCGACGGGCAACTGATTCATCAGCGTCTCGACCGAACCGGCGGCAACGGCGGCGGCGAACTCGGCCTGCGTGCAGGGGCGGTTGAGACCGTAGGTGACGGTGGCGTTGGGAGCGGCGTCAAGGATGTACCAGGCTTCCATTTTGCCGTGGAACCCGGTGTGGGCCTCGTAGTTATGGGCAAAATAATCGTCGGGATGGACTTGCAGGGAAAGGCGGTCGCCCGCATCAATGAACTTCGCCAAGAGCGGGAAATCGGCCCCATAGCGGGCGGCGGTGCGAGTACCGACGAGGGCCGCGCCGTGGGTTGCGACGAGGGCGGCGAGCGTGTGGCCGGCGAACGGGCCATCGGTGACGCGGTTGGTCTCGAAGACCTGCCAGGTCTCGCCGAGGCGTTCGGGGCGGGGCGGCGGCAAGTTCAGCCAAGCGGGCAGCCGTGAACCGCCCCAGAGAGGCGCGACGAGTTTACGCTCGGTGCGGAGGGGGGTAAAGTGAACCATAGCTAGTGGCTACCCTCTTGGCCCAATCACCCTGACTCCGGCGGGCGGCGTGACACCGGGGCCGTAGGCGAAGAAATCATCCCAGGGCGTGTAATGCGTGAAATAGGGATCAACGCGGGTGGTGCCATTGGCGAAGGTGATGATGCGCGTGTAGGTAACATCAACGCCCCGGCGACCGTGGACGAGTTGAACCACGGCCCCGTTGGCGAGGCTGGAGTCGTATTGCCAAATCGGGGCACCGGGCGACGTCCAGTTCTTCGTCACTGGCCCCTCGTGGCGCACCTTGCGCCCATCGCTGTAGCCATAGATTTGGAACGTGACGCGGGCGGTGCTGGCATCGCTGGAGCCGATGAGATAGACGGGGCCAGCGGAATCGTTGCGCCAGCGGAAATCTACACTAGGGGTAAAAACGGTAGCATCAAAGCCGAGAATATTCTCGTAGAAATAGACGATGTGGGTATGGGCAATACGGCGAGTGACTTGCAGCCCCGCGTTTGAGACGGCGCGGAAGAGGGTGGTCGAGACTTGGCAGAGACCGCCGCCGACGACCTTTTCGAGCCGCCCGCCGACAATCGCATAGCCATCAACAAAACCGTTTGCCTCTGA
>CAIRDL010000851.1 GCA_903877345.1 uncultured Oscillochloris sp.
GCGACCGTCGGCGAACCAGCGCGCAAAAACGACTCGGTGTTGCCCGCGCAGTCCTGAAACTCCAGCCAGACAACCGGGAGCCGTGGCGTCGTCTCAAGGGCGTGGGCGATCTTCGGCGTGTAAAGCTCCGGCAGCGCCAGGGTCGCGGTGAGCACACCGCAGAACTGAAGAAACTGGCGACGTGAGATGCCCCGGGCAGCAAGGCGTGCCTCAAGGCTAGGCGCATCAGCGGGCATAGGCGTCCTCTGCTCTCTACGGGTGCGCGGCTTGATCGTGGCGCGGTCGGGTATGAAGTTGCGCTAGGTGACGGTTAAGGCTGAGTGTAACATCCGCTCACAGGGTCTATAGTTAAAGAGCTTATACATTTGGGTACTACCGCCATAACTTGAAATATTGCGGGCGCAAAGCGCCAATCGCCTTACTCGTCGGCGACGAGTGGCGGCGGATCTTTCACGGCAAGTACCACTTGCCATTGGCTCTGCTCATCAAAGAGCACGGGCGGCAACACGGCATCACCAAAGACACTAAGCGGGCGCAGCCCTGCATCGGTGAGCATGCGCCGCAGCTCGGGGAAACCATAGAGGCGGATCGAGTCGCCGGGGTGGGCCGCCTCAAGCCCCTGGGCAGGGTCAAGGTAGCGGTAGCCAATGTGCAGCACGGCCTCGCGGGGGGCGAAATGCGCCTCACGCAACACATAGCCCGCACCGATGCGATACCAGCCGGTGCGAAAGTCGCGCAAGTAGGCGCTGATCTGATAGGGGTTAATACATTGGAGCAACAGGCGTCCGCCGGGGGCTAGGGCTTGGGCGCAACGAGCGATGATGGCGGCGTTGGTCAGGTCATCGAAAAAACCGAAGCTGCTGTTCAGCACCAAAATGGCGTCGAAGCGCGCCTCGTAGGGCAGCGTGCACATATCACCGTGAACGAACTCGATGCTCAGCCCCTCGGTGGCCGCTTGGGTCTGGGCGTGGGCAAGGACTGACGTTGCCGCATCGAAGCCAACGACGGTCAACCCCCGGCGGGCAAGTTCGAGACTATGGCGCCCGCCGCCACAAGCGAGGTCGAGGATGGTCTCGCTACCGCGCAGGCTCAGCGCCTCGGCCAGAAAGTCAACCTCGCGACACGTCAGCTCAGTGGCATAAGCGTGGTAGTGGGCGAACTCGTGAACCTGGAGCAACTCCTCCCACCAATTCCGCAGCAATTCTTCGCTCATAGGTTCTTTCTTCACATGCGCAGCTTGTTGCAGTACCAGCGCTAGCCCTAAAGGGGAACCTTGGTTGTCCCGAAGTTCGTGTGCCGCCTGCCCTGCATGATACCAGGAACGCCGACTCCGGCGGGTGGGCGACGCGGGCGCGGGCGGCGGGCGGCGGGCGCTGAGGGGGGGGAAGGGGGCCAATTTTGCTTAAAAGCAACGGATTGACAATTTTCCTTGTTTTCTATATAATTTGCCACAGCATAAGCGCCTTGCACCTACTCCCGCAACCCTTCGCTTCTGCCCCGGCAACGGGGCTGGATGGTGTAACGACTGTCGCTAGGCGCGCTGGTCGTACTTGGTGCCTATCGCCCGTGGATTGTGTCTGTATCAACCGGAGGTTCGCCCATGCGCGACGATGACGATCTGGTCCCGACGAAGTGGCGGTCGCTGTTCAACAACCAGGATTGGCTACTGCATGACATCATGGTGAAGACCTTCTGGGCCTTCGGCGTGATCGCCGCCATCGCCCACCTCCTGGTCTGGATCTGGCGCCCTTGGCTCTCAACCGCGATCTAGAGGTTCGGGCCGGTGCGAGTCGCCCAAAGACGTTCGCCCATGTGCATCCTACCCTCGTCGGCATGCTCGCTATCCAAGAGCGTCTCGACGACGAAGGATCGCATGCTTGACGGGACAATGGCACGCCAGTGCCGAACTGGCCGTCTCGGTGGTGGCTACGTCGAGACGTAAAACCGGCCTGTAGACTGGCAGTAAGCCCGTCCCTCAGATGGATGGCACGCTGGGGTGAAGCAGGCATTTTGCAGTGATCATGCATGATCACGTAGAAAGTAGCAGGGGCGCCTATGCCTCCACGTAGTCCAGTTCGCACCAACCTTGTGATTTTCACGATTCTCGGCTTTGTCGTGGCCTTGCTCATTCACTTCGTCGTTCTGAGCTCGGTACGCTACAATTGGTTCGACAACCTGACCCCGGCGGGGTTGCCGCCAGCCGCGCTGGTCGCCCCCTACGTGAGCGCCCTTTTCGGCTGAGTGCCGGCGGCGCCTGCTCGTTCCCGGTCACGGGGGCGTTCTGACGAAGCACCAACCGCCAGCATCGTTTGCTGGCGGTTGTTTGCCGTCAGGATGCGTGCAAGCGCTCCTTTTTTGCACATAGAACAAAATTTGACCTGCCAAAACAACGGGTGTATACTTGGATCAGCACGGCCCGTAGTTAGTCGCATGCCTCGTCTTGCACGTTGGAGCCGGCCCCGTATGTGCGGTGCCGCCGGACGGCTGACTTGGAGTTGAGGAGCCTCCTATGCAATCGCCAACTCGTCTCTCGGTTCGACAGGCGGCGATCTTCGTTTCGGTCGCGGTAGGCTTCTTCGTGGCTATCGTCACGATAGCCACCTTTTGGTGGATCTATAGCCTTACGCTTGGCCCCGAACGGGCGGTCGCGGCGGCGGCAGCAGCGAACCCAACACGTTGGAGTCCAAGCGACGGGGCGAAGGTGATCACCGCCGCCATGACCAACACGGTTCCGCTCGGTGACAATCGCCAACCCTGGATGGGCCAAGTGGCGTGGACCACGGGCGTTCAGGCGGGCCAGGCGTGGATTACGACCAACCCGAAGACGGTCAATGTTCAGGTACTCGTTGGCCTTACGTCCGCCGAGGTCTGGACGTACATGGTGCAGTATGTCGCGGGCGGGCTTGGCGTCAGTTGCCAGTATTGCCACGACATTAACAACTTCTCGGCGGATACGTTCCCGCAGAAGGTCGCGGCTCGTAACATGTTCTATCTGGTGAGCGACCTCAATACCCAGTTCATCGGGCGCTTGCCGAACTGGCGGGGGAATTTCATCCAGTGTGCGACCTGCCATAACAACGCCCCCCAGAACCGCGAGGCCGTTAGCACGCAGTTCGTCAACAGTGTGCCGCCCATTCAGGTAACGGTGGATCCCCTTGATGCGAAGGGCGTTCCCATCACTGACCCGACGAAGAAGCCGGAAGCCATCCGCAATCAGGTCGCCCTCCAAGACGCGGTGCTCTACTACATGTACAACTATCAGATCTGGAAGCCCTTTGACGGCACCGAGGGCAGCGGTCGTGGTTCGTTGGCTCTGACCTACACCGGCGGGCGTACCCAGGATCAGGTGACGATCAACCAGAACGCGATGAACAATAACGCTTGGTCGCTCGGCGTCGGATGCAACTTCTGTCATAACTCGCGCAATTTCCTGGCCTTTGAGCTGAACGCCGATGGCCCCGCTGCGAATGCGGTCTACGGCTACAACAAGCTGAAGACGCAGGTGATGATGGAGATGACGACCTACATCGAGCAGAACTGGACGACCTACGGGGCCATCGCGAAGCCGTCTATCCCCTTGGTTGCCGCAGGTGGCGCTAGTAAGTTCTCCTACCGGACTTTGAGCGGCAAGATCTATAATGTGCCGGGTTGCTTCACCTGTCACCGTGGCGCGAATGTTCCCCTTAACGCCATCAACCAAGCTGACATTCCTGCTGGTGCCGCAGGGAACGTCTTCCTACCCCCGATGATTCGTGGCGTCAAGTAGGAATGGTTAGGCGTAAGCCAAGGTTTCTAGGAACCTTGGTGCCTAAGCTAGGGATTTAGACGGGCTGGGTTCCCTCTGCCGTCTTGCGCTGGATCGCCCCCTTTGGCCCCCTCGTCCGTACATGGGCGAGGGGGCAACCACGCCAAGATGCGCTGAGCGGTGCAGGGGTAAGGGCGGTACTGCACGAGACGGTGGCGCATCCACGAAGTCTAAAGGCAAACATTTTATGAGTCCTCTCGGCAAAGGCCCTGGGCTGGTGCCAACACCGCCGTCCACAGCCAAGGGCACCCGCATGAAGTCGCCCCTCCCGAGTCCGCCCCTTACTGGCTTGCGTAGTACCCTCAGCCACTCGCTTAGTTTGATGAAACC
>CAIRDL010000852.1 GCA_903877345.1 uncultured Oscillochloris sp.
CGGAGGGCAGTGCAGCCGTTCCACTCACGAGGACGGCTACCAAGGCTGCCTTCGACAAGCTCAGGCAGCCCTGGCAAGCGACCGCAGCCTTCGACAAGCTCAGGCAGCCCTGGCAAGCAACCGCAGCCCTGGCAAGCAACCGCTGCCTGAGCTTGTCGAAGGCAGCCTCGGCAAGCGACCGCAGCCTTCGACAGGCTCAGGCAGCGGTCTTCGCGCAGATCACACCAGTCAAGATGGTTGGATGTGCCAGCCTGCAGGCGCAAAGTGGTTCCCGTGTGGAAGTCTTGGCGGTCTAGCCGCTTGTCGTAAGCTTAATCCGCGCATCAGGAGAAGCGAATATGGCCTCAGAAACGACCAATCTCCAGTTTGATTACGCCAAGTACGGCTTTCGCAACGAGGAGAACTATGTGTTCAAGGCCCCCAAGGGGCTGAATGAACAGGTGGTGCGCGAGTTGTCGGGCATGAAGGGCGAGCCGGAGTGGATGCTCAAGCAGCGGCTCAAGGCGCTGGCGATCTTCGGCCAAAAGCCGTTGCCGTTGACGGGCATGTGGGCCAATGCCGAGTTGGCTGACTTGAACCACGATGAGATTCACTACTTCGTGCGCGCCGGTGAGCGCCCCCAGACTGATTGGGACGCGGTGCCGCAGGAGATCAAGAACACCTTTGAGAAGTTGGGCATCCCCGAGGCCGAGCGTAAGTTCCTGGCGGGCGTGGGGGCGCAGTATGAGTGCCTGAGCGGTGACGCACGGGTCTATACAACCGAGGGCTTGGTGCCGATTCGGGATATTCAGCCCGGCGCGACGGTCTTCTCCTTTGATGAGGCGAGCGACCGGATCATTCCGGCGCAAGTGCGGGCGACCGCGCACAAAGGTGAGCGCGAGGTGTTCGCGGTGCGGGTTGGGACGCGCACGATTAAGGCGACGGCGAACCACCCGTTTCTGACGCTCAGCTACCACAAGGACGAGGAGCGTGAGCGTGGCCGCTACACACGCAGTTGGAAATATCTGCACGAACTCGCACCTGGCGACTTGGTGGCGGTTGCCACAGAGACGCAAGGCGGTCAGGCGCAGCAACAGAACGTCCTCGTTGCCGCTCTGCACACACCTACCGCCCTTGACAGGTTCGCAACCCGTCAACTGAGCGCCATCGCCGTGCTTGAGGCTGCGACTGAAGCCGTGCTGGATGGGCCACAGTTCGCTGGCTACGTCAAGATCGACTCAATCACGCCCGCCGGGAGCGAAGGTGTTTACGATATTGAGGTTGACGGCCCGCATAACTTTGTCGCTGAAGGACTCATCGTTCACAACTCCGAGGTCGTCTACCACTCCCTGCGCGAGGAGTGGTCGAAGCTCGGTGTGATCTTCCTCGACACTGACACGGCGCTGAAGGAGTACCCGGAGTTCTTCAAAGAGTACTTCGGCAAGCTCATTCCTGCCGCCGATAACAAATACGCTGCGCTGAACACCGCTGTTTGGTCGGGCGGTTCGTTCGTCTACGTGCCCAAAGGCGTGAAAGTGGACATCCCACTCCAGGCGTATTTCCGCATCAACGCCGAAAGCATGGGCCAGTTCGAGCGCACGCTGATTATCATTGATGAAGGGGCCGAGGCGCATTACATTGAGGGGTGCTTCCGGGCGGGGGCGCGGGTGGTTACGGCAATGGGCGAGAAGCCGATTGAGCAGATTGAAGTCGGGGATAAGGTGCTGACCCATCGCGGACGCTACCGCAAGGTTTATCACACCATGCAGCGGCCTTATCAGGGCGACATCTACACTATGCGCTATTGGGGCGATAGCTCACAGGCGCTTGAAGTCACCGCCGAGCACCCGCTCCTCGTTGTGAAGCGTCAGCGGATGCATGAGCGCAACACCAACTTGACCCTCGCGTGGCTGCCTGCGTCAGAGGTGCGGGAAGGCGACTACCTCGCAATACCCCTTGCCCGTCCAGAGACGGAGCAGGTGCCGGTGCCAAGTGTCACCATTCCGTATCGCCCCCAGGGGCAGGCCAATGCGCTCCAACGCGAGATCAGTTTCCCCCAAGAGCCGGATTTCTACCGCTTGCTTGGCTACTACTTCGCCGAAGGTCACGTCAGCAACGAGCATTATCTGACCTTCTCTTTCCATGCTCAGGAAGTTGCCTATCTTGAGGACACGACCGAGTTGCTCACGCGCTACTTCGGCAAAGCACCGTTGGCGAACCAAGAGCGCCAGCATGGGCAAACCCTGGTACTCTGCTCCACTGAGGCTGCGCGGGCCTTTGCTTACGAGTTTGGTTCGACCGTGTATGAGAAGCACGTCCCCGCGTGGCTTAGCAACGCCCCCCGGCAGCTGTTGGCCGAGTTCGTGCGCGGCCTTTGGTGTGGCGATGGCAGCTACGACGCGACGAAGAACATGTTCCGCTTCAACAGCGTCTCGCGTGACCTGACCTATGCCTTCCGTAACGCGCTGTTGCGGCTCGGTATCGCCGCCTCGGTCAACTACCAGGTGCGTGAGGCACCCCGCCAACCGATGTACACGGTGGTGGTTGCGTCACCTTTCAACCCGCAATTCGGCGATCTGGTGGGTGTGGCTGCCCCGGCGGGCCATCTGAGCGGTTCACCCTTTTGTCTGGACGAGCACTACCTTTACGTGCCCATCCGCAGCATCACCAAGAGCGAACAAGCGACGGAGGTCTATAACTTCTCGGTGGAAGAGGATGAGTCGTATGTTGCTGAAGGGGTGGTGTCGCACAACTGCACCGCGCCCATCTACTCCACCAACTCGCTCCACTCTGCGGTGGTAGAAGTCGTCATCAAAAAGGGCGGCAAGTTCCGTTACACGACCATCCAGAACTGGGCAAACAACATCTTCAACCTCGTCACCAAGCGGGCGGCGGCCTACGAAGAGGCGAGCATGGAGTGGGTGGACGGCAACATCGGCTCGAAGCTGACGATGAAGTACCCGTCGGTCTATTTGATGGGGCGCAAGGCGCGGGGCGAAGTGTTGAGCGTGGCCTATGCGGGGAAGGGGCAGCATCAGGACGCCGGCGCGAAGATGGTGCATCTCGCCCCGGAGACGACGAGCCGCATCACCAATAAGTCGGTGAGCAAAGACGGGGGCAAGACGACCTACCGGGGTCTGGCGAAGGTCGCCGCCGGGGCCTACGGGGCGAAGGTCAACGTCAACTGCGACGCCCTCATCCTCGACGAGCGTTCCGCCTCCGACACTATTCCCTTCATCGAGATTGAGGAGGAGCATTGCACCTTGGCGCACGAGGCGACGGTCGGGCGCATCGGCGAAGAGCAACTCTTCTACCTGATGAGCCGGGGGCTGAAGGAGGCCGATGCGATGTCTATGATCGTGCTTGGCTTTATGGAGCCTTTCACCCGCGAGTTGCCGATGGAGTACGCCGTCGAGTTGAACCGGCTCATCCAGATGGAGATGGAAGGCTCGGTGGGGTAGGTGGATTAGAGGTTGGGAGTTGGGGCGTAGAGACGCAAGATCTTGCGTCTCTACCTTTTTTTGCACAGGTTTCTGATTCTACGAACTGGAATACGTTTATGTGGCTCATTGTCGGCCTGGGGAATCCAGGCGCAACCTACGCGCATACGCGCCACAACATCGGTTTTGACGGCCTCGACGCCCTTGCGACCCGCCATCAGCTCGCCTTTCGCGGGAAACGCGCCAACAGTCTGCTCGCCGAGGGGCACATCGCCGACCAGCGCGTCGCCCTGGTCAAGCCCCAGACGTTTATGAACCTCAGCGGTCAGGCCGTGACGGCGCTGTGTAGTTGGTATAAGCTTGACCCGGCGCAAGCCCTGTTGGTGGTTTACGACGATATGGATTTGCCGTTCGCCAAACTGCGTTTCCGCGAGCGCGGCAGTGCGGGCACGCACAACGGCATGCGCTCGCTGGTCGCCCAACTCGGCGGGAATGTCTTTCCGCGCCTGCGTGTGGGGATTGGGCAAGCTCCTGGTAAAATGGATGCGGCGGCCTACGTGCTCAGTCGTTTCAGCAAGGATGAGGAAGCCGAGCGTCCCCAACTTTTGGCGACGATTGCCGATGCTATTGAGGTGGTGCTGCGTGAGGGGCTGACGCCCGCGATGAACCGCTATAATCCGGCGTAGACAAGGTTTCAGGTGCCGGGTTTCAGGTTTTAGTTCGAGCGCATCAGGAAGCCGCGTACCAGCCAAGACGGTAAAGTAGCCTGGGGTTTTTCGCACTATCGCAAAAGTAATGCTGTGAGGCGTCTTGTCATTCTGAGCGCAGCGAAGAATCCCGACCGGGACGCTTCGCTGCGCTCAGCGTGACATGGGTGATAGGGTGACTTTTGCTCTATGGCAAGGTTTCAGGATCGGCGGTTTCAGTTTGACCGTTCGTAGGAGGGGCTTTAGCCCCGTGCAAGGCTTTGTAACGCGGCTGAAGCCGCTACTACGAACTGAGTAGACTGTCAAGCTGATTTGAACCATGCCTATTGCCTAAAATCTAAAATCCGCAATCTGTCTACGCCGGATTATAGCGGTTCATCGCAGGCGTCAGCCCCTCACGTAGCACCACCTCGACGGCGTCGGCAATTGTCGCCAAGAGTTGAGGGCGCTCGGCCTCCTCATCCTTGCTAAAACGACTGAGCACGTAGGCCGCCGCGTCCATTTTCCCAGGAGCCTGCCCAATCCCCACACGCAGGCGCGGAAAGACATTTCCGCCGAGTTGCGCGACCAGCGAGCGCATGCCGTTGTGCGTACCCGCACTGCCGCGCTCACGGAAGCGCAGTTTGGCGAACGGCAGATCCATATCGTCGTAGACCACCAACAGGGCTTGCGCCGGGTCAAGCTTATACCAACTACACAGCGCCGTCACGGCCTGACCACTGAGGTTCATAAACGTCTGGGGCTTGACTAGGGCGACGCGCTGGTCGGCGATGTGCCCCTCGGCGAGCAGACTGTTGGCGCGTTTCCCGCGAAAGGCGAGCTGATGGCGGGTCGCGAGGGCGTCGAGGCCGTCAAAACCGATATTGTGGCGCGTGTGCGCGTAGGTTGCGCCTGGATTCCCCAGGCCGACAATGAGCCACATAAGCACATTCCAAATCATTACAATTGGGCGTAGAGACGCAATATTTTGCGTCGCTACGCCCTAAAACCCCTCCGTCATAAACCAACTCCCGCCGACCTGGAGGGTTGGCAGCCCACCGCTGGTTTGGCCGAGCACCTCGCTGAGGCTCCCCGTGCGTTCACGCACCAACACGCCCTGCGTATCAAGGAAGCGCAGGGTAAACACGCCGTCCACCACCTGCACCAGCGCCCGCCCATCCCGTTGCGTAAGCACCTCGGTGCCACGGTAGGTAATCTCGAGTGTCGCCTTGCTGCCCAAAGCAGGCTTAGCCGCACTTGCCGCGAAACCGTCCAGCAGATCCGCCATCGCCGTGCGCTGATCCGCCCGTTCACTAGGGGCGAAATGGCCGGCCAGACGCTCGGCCCAAAGCTGGCGCACTTCTGCTTGGGCGAGCTTAGCGTCCCCAAGGGCGTGGTTCAAATCCTCAAGAAAGCTCTCGACCACCGCCTGGGGACTCGGCGCGCCTGCGCCCACGATATTCTGCTCGGTAGGCGTAGCGCCACAGCCAACCAGGAGGAACAAGCTAACGAGGAGGAGGAGGCTCAGGTAGCTTTTCATGGCGGCGGGAGAGAGCCGGGGGTTGAGGTTGGCAGGGCACTCGGCGTGGCCTCACGGAAGGGACGCGGGGGCGTCGGTAACTCGGTGCGGATGATAGTGCCAGCATTGACGAGGTAGATGATGGTGCGCGAGCCGCTCAGATCAACGAAGAGCCCGGCCAACTGGTCAAGCCGGACCGTACTGTCGGCGTGAACCTTTATCTGCTGGACCACCTTGCCCGTCACTTTGTCCATCTGAATGATGCGCTCGTTCAGCGTGTCAACCAAAAAGAAGAAGCCGTTTTCCGGGGAGGTGCCGGTGACAAAGAAGCGCGTCGCGACCGTCAGCGGCGGGGTGAGTGCCTCGGGGAAAATCTCACTCACCAGTTGGCCCTGGCTGAAGACCAGCACACTCCCGTTAGAGCGCAACAGGTAGATACTTCCATCCACTCCCATATCCACCACTGTATTCAAATCAATATTTTGGAGATTATTCGGGTTGAGCCAATAGTCAGGTGTGTCGCTATAGCTCCCGGAGCGGAAGCGTAACACCTCATTGGTTTGGACGCCCCAGACGTAGAGATTGCCGTCGTACTCCTCAACATCGAGCCGGTCATGCAAACGCCAGATCTCACTAGCCCCAAGTTTTGCGTAGTTCCAAATGGCACCAGTGCGGAAATAATAGCCAAAGCCATTGGAGTTTTCGTCAATGGCAATCACTTGGTCGGTACGCCAGAGCGCACCACGCAACGGGCCAACGACGACCGTGCCGACACTCTGCCCAGGACTGAGATAGGCTTCAGGGACACCACCGTTCCGTGGAATGCGATAGATCCGGGGGTGTTGGGCGTCACTGTCAATCGCATAAATATAGCTCATATTTTCAATAATGGCAGTGTCGGTGATATTTGGGAGCGGCGGGGGCACAACCACGCTGATAAATTTGCCCGAAGGCAGCGGGTGTTGGGTCAGCACCGTCGGATTCTCAAAAAAAGTGAGCCGCTCTACCGCCGCCAACGCCCGCTCATACTCGCGCTCAAGCTCTTGGAGGCGCAGCCAGAGCGTCGGGTTCGTACTTGTGACCGTAGGGCTGGCCCGCACCTCATCAATCGCTTGGCGGGCCAAGTCGAGGGTCGCCAACGCACTGCTTTCATCGAGGGTCGCGCGCACGGCGGCGAGATGCCCCTCGGCGGCGGTAAAGTAGGCGTTGACCACCTGTTGGTCGTTCTGCTGGGTCAGGGAGGTACCGTAGAAGATGAGCGCACCCACAACGACGATGAGGCCGAGTAGCAGTGCCCACGGGAAAGGGGGCCGCGTGCGTCGGTAGGAGAGGCCCTGACCGCGCATGATCGGGCGCGGAGGTGACGGAGCGGCCCGTCGGCGATGACGCCCCCGCCAACTGTGTTCGATGGTGATGGCGAGGCGGCGGAACGGTAGGGTTAGGCGCTCCGGCCAACTCAGATCAATCAGCGGGCGCGCCTCGTGGCGGGCGCGATAGGGTCGGGCGGGGGTCTTGAGGTCGGGGTCAGCCAGGTCAAAGCGGCGCGTCCCCGTCACGGAGGTCACGTCTTCTCCGATAAAAGTTGAGGGCGGCAAATTTTCGGGACGAAGTGGGGCGAGATCGGGCAGCGTCCGCTGGTTGCGCTCATACAATTGCCCCATACTCTCGCCCACATCAAGGGGAGCGGGACGGGGGATGGGCACTGCCGGGAGGCCCGGATCTTCCGGCATGGTATAGAGCGGGTCGGGCCGGGCGGGCGGGTTGCGACGAGCGGAAGGGCGGGGGCCGACCGACCAGCCAGTCTTCCCGACCAACCCAACGAGCCAGACGCCCAGTGAGCGGTTGCTCAGGCGGCCATGAGCAGCCGCAGGGGCCGCATCGAGGGCGGGCGCGGCAGTCGCGAGCCGTGGAGCCTGCCCCAACGTGATCACGAGACCGTGGGCCGGATCTAGATTATGGGTCGTCGCCACTTGCTGAAGCCGTTCAACCGCGAGGGTCGGCTCGCGCTGACGGAGCGCCACGTCAATTTCGGCGCGTCCGAGCAAATGGGCAAAGTTACTCGAACAGAGGATCGCCCCATCGCCGACCGCCATCGCGCAACGGTACAGCTCCGGCTCAATGAAGAGACTAGCCCCCAGGGCACCCGTGCGGGCAAAGGGTGCCGCGCTGAGATGGGCCGGATCCCATGAAGGATGCGCGGGGAGCGGTCGCACGCGGCCCTTGCTAAGCACATAGGCTTGGGTCGGCTGGATCTGGGCCACAAATAGGTCGCCGTCGCGTAACACGGCGCAGGTCAGGCCCACATGGATGCGCTGGTGGACAGGGAGCTTGAAATTCTGTTCGTAGAGGGTTTTGTTGGCGGCGCTGATCGCCACGCGCAATGCGGTCGTAATACTAAACGAGGTATTGGCAACGAAGGCTTGGCGGGCCACCCGGAGTACCAACCGGCAGGCGGCACTAGCTTGGGGTAGCCGCTCGTTAGCCTCGGCCACCATGTAGAGCTGACCCTTGCGCGCCTCGGGGGCCAAGCTAACCGCAGGCTCGCCCTCCGCTACCAAATCGCTCCGCCCTTGTTTGACGCCTTCTACTAGGCTTAGCTGTTCGGTGCGGGCCTCAAGTCGCTGCATGACGTATATTTCCACTCCTTTTCGCTCAGGCGATTATAGCACAGGCCCGCTTACAGGTGCCGTTTGCGCCCGGTGAGCGCATGGCGGTTGTAATGTCCTGTTGCCGCGCCAGCCCTCACCCCCCAGCCCCCTCTCCCGCGTGCGGGAGAGGGGGAGCCGAACGCATACTGCTGCGGAATCTCCCCTCTCCCGCGTGCGGGAG
>CAIRDL010000853.1 GCA_903877345.1 uncultured Oscillochloris sp.
AGCCAGCCCATAGAGCGCCAGAAAGCGCCCGGTGCCGTAAATCCGCTCGCTCTCCGGCCCCAGTGCAAAAAGCGCGTAGCCATTGAAGAAAATATGGATCAGACTAGCGTGTAGCAAGGTCGCGGTGATCAAGCGCCAATACGCGCCAGCGGCGATCAGTGCATTATCTTTCGCCCCAAGCAAGGTCAGCACGTCCATATCAGGATTGAGGCCGCCACTAAGCAGGCAACTGACCACATAGATCACCGCGATGCTGCCCAAGATGACCCAGACCGCCTGAGGGCGTGCGCCTTGCGGCCTCTGCGCGGGCAGCCGGGGCGTCGGGATGCGCTGCGCCTCACCGTAGATCGGCCCGGAGCTAGGTTGCACGCCGCGTTGCTCGGTATCGTCACTGGGAAGTCGCCGGGGGCCGAACTCGCCTTCCATGCGCTTCAGCACCCGTTCGAGATCGTCAGGGTCGTGTGGTGGTTGATTCATGCTTGGTCAAACTCCCCGACGATGCGGCGAAATTCCTCACCCCGATGAAACTCATTTTGGAACATGCCGAAACTGGCGCAGCCCGGCGAGAGCAGCACGGTGTCGCCCGGTTCAGCCAGCGCCCGCGCCGCCGCAATGGCCTCGGCGAAATCACTAAACGGGCCGCTGACCGTCGCGAGCATAGTTTCGGCCTGCGGAACACCACTTGCGGCAATGGCTTCAAGGAGGCGCGGCGTCGCGGTGCCTTCGAGCAGCACCAGCGCTTTGACGCGGCGGGCAATCGCCGCACCGAGCGCTTGAAACGTGAGTTGTTTGTCGGCCCCGCCAGCAATCAAAATAAGCGGCGTCTCAATTGCCGCGAGGCCGGCCAGCGCCGCCACCGGGTTGGTCGCCGTGGTGTCGTTGACGTAGCGCACCGCCGCCAGTTCGCGCACCAACTCAAGCCGATGCTCAACCCCGGTGAAGTTCCGCAGGGCCGTTCGGATCGCCGCGCTGTCGCAGCCAAAAGCGCGGGCAAGCGCAGCGGCAAGCATCGCATTGTAGAGATTGTGTGCGCCAGGCAGGCGCACCTCGCTGGGGGCGAAAAGCGGTTCGCCCGCCAGTGGCGTGGGCGCTCCAAAATGCCCACGCAGATCGAACCAGGTGACGGTGTCGTGGTGGCGTTCGACCCGCGTCTCAACCGCCCGCACATTGGGCTGCGGATAGCGACTGCGCGCCCGCGACCAGTGCGGCCCCGCGCCAACCCAAATCGGGTGCCCGCCAATCGTCCGTCCGTCCTCCCAGAGCGTGGCATACTCGGCACTGCCATCGTCGGCCCCGTTCAGCACCAGCACGCCATCAGCGCCTTGGTGGCGATAAATCTGGCGCTTGGCGGCAGCGTAGGCTTCCATTGTGCCGTGCCAATTGAGGTGGTCGGGCGAAAGATTGGTGAGCAGGCTGTAGCGCGGACTGAGGCCCGCCGTGCCCAGGCGTTCAAGCTGGAAACTGGACAACTCCAGCACCACCGGGGTTTGCGGCCCAATCGTCGCCAGCGCTTCAAGGGCCGAAACGCGCAGATTGCCCGCCGCCACCGTGTCGGGGA
>CAIRDL010000854.1 GCA_903877345.1 uncultured Oscillochloris sp.
GCGGCACCCTCACTTATACGCTGCAACTGACGAGCCAACCGACCGCGACGGTGACGATTACGCCGACGGCAACGACACTGGGCGTGGTGAGTCCTGCATCGTTCACCTTCACGCCTACCGACTGGATGACGCCCACCGTTGTGACGGTGGGTGTGCCGGATAACTTTACGGTTGATAACTACGCCGCGCCCACCTTCACCGTCACCCACGCGCTGGCAAGTGCCGACCCGAATTATGATGGGATTGGCGATCCGTATACGGTCAGTTCCGTGCCCGTGACGGTACTTGACAACGACACCGCAGGCGTTACCGTCGTGACCAACACGACCACCATCACCGAGGGCGGCACTTTCACCTACACGCTGCAACTGACAAGCGAACCGACGGCGGATGTGACACTGGCCTTCACGCCCACCGGGTCGCTGACCCCGACACTGCCGGTCAGCGTCACCTTCACGCCTACCAACTGGATGACGCCAACCGTGGTAACGGTGGGTGTGCCGGACAATGCTACGGTTGATAACTACGCCGCGCCCACCTTCACCGTCACCCACGCGCTGGCGAGTGCCGATCCGAATTATGCTGCATTGACGGTCAGTTCCGTGCCCGTGACGGTACTTGACAACGACACCGCAGGCGTTACCGTCAGCCCGGTGGCTCTGAATATCGCGGAAGGCGGCGCAACCGACACCTACACCGTCGCCCTTACCAGCGAACCGACCGCACCCGTCACCATTTCGCTAACCCCCGATGCCCAAGTGAATGCCGATCTGACGACCTTGGTCTTCGATGCGCTGAATTGGTCTGTCCCGCAAACCGTGACCGTGACGGCGGTGGATGACGCCTTCGTTGAACCGACACCCCACAACGGCCTGATTAGCCACACGGTTGTCAGTAGCGACACGATCTACGCAGCCTTGCCGGTCGCCAATGTGACCGCAGCCATCGCCGACAATGACTCAACCTTTGTCTCGCTCAGCGATGCACCGTCGGTGAGCGAAGGGCTGACCAGCACGACGACAGAGGTCAGTTTCCCCATCACGCTGACCAATTCGCTGCCCGTGTCGTTCACCGTGGACTACACGACGCTTGATGGTACCGCGACCAATGGCTCCGATTATGTGCTGACCACCGGCACCGTCACGTTCGCGCCGAACACGACCAGCGCGGTCATCACGGTAACGGTCTCCGGTGATGCAGTGGCCGAATCGGACGAGCAGTTCAGCCTCCAGATCAGCAATCCGCAGGCGGCGGGCTACCTGACGGGCCTGGGCAATCCGTCGGCAGTGGCGACCATTCTCAATGACGACACCGCAGGCGTCACGTTCAGCCCGCCACCACCAACCGTGACCGAGGGCGGCGCGACCGGCACCTACACCGTCGCCCTCACCAGCGAACCGACCGCACCCGTCACCATCACGCTAACCCCCGATGCCCAAGTGAGTACCGATCTGACGGCCCTGGTCTTCGATGCGCTGACTTGGAATGTCCCGCAAACCGTGACCGTAACAGCAGTGGATGACGCGCTGGTTGAGCTGACGCCCCACAGCGGCATCATCACCATGAGCAGCACCAGCGCGGATCTGCTTTATAACCAAGGTTGGCCGAACCTTGGGGTAAATGTTAATGATAATGATTACGCAGGCGTCAGCATCGGCACGCCGTCAAGTTCCTTTACCAGTGAGGCGGGCGCCACAACTGCCTTTACCGTTGCCCTAACGAGCCAGCCGACCGCGCCGGTGACCGTGGCGCTTACGTCGAACAATCTGGCTGAGGGCACGCTGAGCGTGCCCCCGACGAGTACGCTGCCACTGGTCTTCGATGCGACTAACTGGATGACGCCAACCCTAGTGACGGTGACGGGAGTGGATGATCTGTTGTTTGACGGCCCACAGATCTACACCATCACCATCGCTCCAGCCCTGAGTTCCGATCCGAATTATTCGGGATTGGCAGCCTCATTGCCGTCACTTACGCTTACCAACAACGACAATGAACTGACAACCCAGGTTGCGGTTGGCGACGCCCTACCCGTCAGCGAAGGGCTAACCGGCACAAAGGTGGTCACGTTCCCGGTCACGCTGACCACCCCATTGTCGGTGCCGCTCACCGTAGATTACATGACCGTTAATGGCACCGCGACCGCCGGGACGGACTATCTCACCGCCACGGGTACCATCACCCTCACCCCTGGCACGACCAGCGCCGTCATCTCGGTGACGATCTACGGTGACGCATTCGTCGAGCCAAATGAGCGCTTCAGTCTCCAACTCACCGGCGCGACGGCTGGGGGTGCTCCGTTCCCCCTTGGCAACACGCTAGGCGTTGCCATCATCGTCAACGACGACTTGCTCCTCTCTACGGATACGAAGCAGTTCATCTTTACCGGCGGGCCCACGACCAACGGGGCCAATGGCTACTTCTACACAGATTTAGCGAACGGTTACGGCTACGCGGTGATCCAGGTGCCATGTACCTGGCCGACCAGTTGGCCTTTGTCCATCGAATTGTGGAGTCCCGGCCTAGACTCTCCTGGGGCTATTCCGGCTACGGGCGACAATGGCACAGGCTTAACTGAGTTCGAACTCTTCACAGCCGGTCTCACCGGCACCCTGACGCCGAATCCGGGGGCAACCGGTACGCTCATCACGACGCAGTTCCCACAGACGATGCTCAATCCGCCCATTTGGACGGCGTTCTACACCGTCGCGGCACCGCTACCTTGCGGGCGTTATGCACTCCGCGCTGCCGCTTCGGCCAATGGCATGAACACGTGGGCCGTCCGGGCCGGGTATAACCAAGACGCGAGTCTGGCGACACCGCCTGAGATAGTTGCCCCAGGCACCAGCGACAGCGTCACCGTGGCCTTGCTCCATACTTCGGTTGCCAACCCGACGGGCGATGCAGCGACGACCGCCTGGATGTATGTCGTAACTGGGACAACCCAACTACAGTTCCGCAACTTCGATCTGGATTTCACAGTGCCACCAGCATTACCCAATGCATGGGTTCGCTACTACGCACCTAGTGATGTGTTCGACCCGACCGCCTTGACGGGCGGTACCGCTGCCACCTCCCTTTCGGGCAACGCTGCGTGGAGTACCTACGATACGATCCCACCGCCACCGCCAGAGCCTGGTTGGTGGCGCGTCGTCGTCCGTACCAATACCGCAATGCCGAATAATGTCTACGTGCTGGAGGCTCTGGGCGACGGCGTCCCCTTGCCGCTGCGCTATGACCCGCCGACGTAGCTACCATTGCAGATTGTAGATTTTAGGCACTAGGCAAGGTTTCAGGATCGGCGGTTTCAGTTTGACCGTTCGTAGTAGGGGCTTTAGCCCCGTGCAAGGCTTTGTAACGCGGCTGAAGCCGCTACTACGAACTGAATAGACTGTCAAGCTGATTTGAACCATGCCCTACCGCAAAAGGAACGCTGTGACACATGTCATGCTGAGCGTAGCGAAGCATCTCTCCCGGCCTCCTGAAAGACCCTTCGCTTCGCTCAGGGTGACATGATGCCGGGTTAAGAAGATCGGCTTCCCATACC
>CAIRDL010000855.1 GCA_903877345.1 uncultured Oscillochloris sp.
GCTTGTCTATGTCGCAAAACGGTTTAGCTTGACTGTTCGTAGTAGGGGCTTTAGCCCCGTGCGAGGCTCGCTAACGCGGCTGAAGCCGCTACTACGAACCGGGCAGACCGTAAAGTAGTCCCCAACCCCAAACGTTCCCCCGTTGGAGGAGCGTTTAGGGTTGGGGATGCGACCTGACCCCCGACACCTGAAACCTCGGTTCACACCGCAGCGCGCAAGGCCGCGACGAGGCGATCCAGTTCGGCCCGGCTGTTCATTTCGGTGACGGCGAGGAGCATCGCGTGGCCGAGGTGGGGTTCAGCTTGGCTCAAGTCGTAGCCGCCGACGATGCGTTGCTCGCGCAAGGCAGCGTTGATTTCGGCAACCGGACGGGGGCAGCGCACCACAAACTCTTTGAAGAAAGGGCCAGGTTCAATGCTAAAACCGGGGAGCTTGGCAATCTCGGCGGCAGCGTAATGCGCCCGGTGGTAGCACAGTTCCGCCACTTTACGCATGCCCTGTTTGCCCATCAAGCTCATATAAACCGTCGCGGCAAGCGCCATCAACGCTTGGTTTGTGCAGATGTTGCTGGTGGCGCGTTCGCGACGAATATCCTGCTCACGGGCGCGCAACGTCAGCACATAGGCCAACTGACCGTCAACGTCCTTCGTCACACCGACGATGCGCCCGGCGATTTTGTGGACGTGCTGTTGGCGGGCGGTGAAAATGCCGAGGTAGGGGCCGCCAAAGTTCAGGCCGATGCCGAGGGGTTGGCCTTCGGCGGTGGCGATGTCAGCCCCAACTTCGCCGGGGGTTTGGAAGAGGCCCAGCGCAATGGGGTCGAAGTGAACGGCGAGCAACGCACCTTTGGCCTGTACCTGCGCCGCTAGACCCCGCAAGTCGTGTAGGCGACCGAGGAAATCGGGATTTTGGACGATGAGCAGAGCAGTCTGGTCATCAACCAGGGCCAAGGCGTCTGCCACTGTAGCCTCAGGCGTCTCGTCGCCAGTGACGGTGACATCGAGCGCTTGGAGGTAGGTACGCACGACGGCGCGGTACTGCGGGTTGACGCCACGGGCGACGACAATCTTGCGGCGGCCGCGAGCAATCGTCAGAGCCATAATCGCGGCCTCGGCAATCGCGGTGCCGCCATCGTAATGTGAGGCGTTGGCGATCTCCATGCCGGTGAGCGAACAGATCAGGCTTTGGTACTCGAAAATCGCCTGGAGCGTACCCTGGCTAATTTCGGGCTGGTAGGGCGTGTAGGCGGTAAAAAACTCGCCCCGGCGCAGGATCTGATCCACGGCGGCGGGCACAAAATGATTGTAGGCTCCCGCACCGAGGAAAATACTGTGACTGTGGGCGTGGGCATTGGCGGCACTCAGCGCCAGCAACTCGCGCACCAACTCAGGCTCCGAGAGCGGTTGAGGCAAGTCTAGGTGCGGAAAACGTTTGGCGGCGGGCACATCAACAAAGAGCTCGGCGGTGCTTGCCACACCGATAGCCGCGAGCATCGCGGCGCGGTCGGGCTCGGTGATCGCGCTGTAATGGGAATGGGACATAGGGCTAATGACTTTCTCGCACAATGGCGGCCCTAGTGCGCCCGCTCGGCGCAGTAGGTTGCATAGGCAGCGGCGTCGAGCAACTCCTCGGTTGCGCCATTGGGACGCACGCGAATGAGCCAACCCGCGCCGTAGGGGTCGCTGTTCACCGGCGCTTGGTCGCGGTCAAGCGCCGTATTGATCGCCACCACCTCGCCGCCGACCGGCGCAAAAAGATCGGAACTCGCCTTGACCGACTCGATCACGCCGAAGGAGGCACCCGGCACAAGCTGAGCGCCGATTTTGGGCAGATCGAGGTAGACGATGTCGCCCAAGGCGTCCTGGGCAAAATCGGTGATGCCAATCACCAATTCGTCACCCTCACTCCGTACCCACTCGTCCGACTTACTGTACTTTAGGTCTGCGGGAATATTGGTGGACATGGCTCTATAGCTCCTAAATATGCGCTAGTCAATAGCCGATAGCCGATAGCCGATAGCCGATAGCCGATAGCCGATAGCCGTTAGCCGTTAGCCGATAGCCGATAGCCGTTAGCCGTTAGCCGTTAGCCGATAGCCGTTAGCCGTTAGCCGTTAGCCGTTAGCCGTTAGCCCGAATCTACAGCTAAATACATCAAGGCAGTAGGTTCCCC
>CAIRDL010000856.1 GCA_903877345.1 uncultured Oscillochloris sp.
AATGCAAAGAACGCAAAGAACGCAAAGAACGCAAAGAACGCAAAGAACGCAAAGAACGCAAAGAACGCAAAGAACGCAAAGAACGCAAAGAACGCAAAGAAATAATTTTGTCCGATCTTTGTGTGCTTTGTGTCTTCGTGGTTGTAATTCTTGACCACCAAGGCACAAAGAACTGCTTTTGTCCGGCCGCAGTGCGCTCCCAGTCGCTCGGACATCTGAGCCACATGGTATGATGCCGCTGGACGGTACAGATGAACTGACCCAGAAGGCCACCAACATGAGTGTCACGCTTGCTATCTCCGACCAGTTGGCAACGTTGCTCCACACCCTGGCGACTCAGCGCGGTCTGTCGCTTGAGGCGCTCGGTGAGCAGGCGCTCGCCGTCGGTCTGACAACGCTGGCGGGTGGGGCAACCGAGATTGTGGAGATCACTGCCATTGAGTCGCTGCGTCCGCTCCAAACCAGCGTGTTGCTGCCCTCGCCAAGGGTCGTGAGCGGCCCCGTGCGGCCCCTCCAGATCACCTTTGAGCCGATCCCGGAAGGAGCCGCCGATGCGCCTTGAGGGTCGTTGGCTCGCTGGCGCTGATGGCGTCGAGCGGCCCGTTTTCGACGGGTTGCTTGCCGCGCCAGGTGGCGTGCAGGTGGCGGTAGCGTTGCTGATTGACACTGGCGCTGACCTTACGGTGCTTGCCCCTGCTGTAGCTGAGCAACTGGTGGGTATTGTCCAGCCAACACCTACCGAAACCGTCGTAGGCGGTGTTGGCGGGACGCAACAGGTGTACGAGCTTGCGGTGGATCTGCTGCTGCCCACCACTACGGGCCAGCGGGCACGTATTCGCGGGCCGCTGCCAATCCTTCTGGAGCCAGGCTCACTAGAGTTGTCCGTGATCGGGCGAAACCTGCTTGACCAGTTCACGCTCATTTACTCCCGACCGCACCATATGCTGCTGCTGCTGACACCGCCCGACACCTTTACGCTGATCCCGTAGGCGTAGAGTTTTTTAGCCTCTCCTGCCTCTCTGTCTCTGTGGTTTTAATTCTTGACCACAAGGGTTCAGGATGCTTGACCACGAGGGTTCAGGATGCTTGACCACAAAGGCACAAAGCACACAAAGAACGCAAAGAACTGCTTTTGTCCGATCTTTGTGTGCTTTGTGTCTCTGTGGTTTTTACCACCAAGCCACCTCTTAGCCGTTCACCATCCGTAATGGCGGCACCGATAATCTTTTCGGAGAGCAGATCGGCCTTAGCACGGGCATCCATAGCAACGTGATTTCCTTTGTGGTGTTGAAGTTACGCTTGCGGCCAGAGTACATAGCAGCCCAGCAGATCCGGCGGGCCAGAGACTCGCACCGTCACGCGCCCGCCCCCGGTCTGGGCACGGACGCGCTGGTGCGCCTCGCGCAGACGTGCGGCGTGGGCCTCGGCGACCGTCTTCAGGTCGTCGGTGCGCGCACCAAGCTGGGTCAGGGCGTCGGCAATGCCTTGGGTGCGCTCAGCGGGACTGACATTTTCGCACGGCGTTGCGCGGCGCAATACGTCAAGGGCGGCCGCTTCGTCGAGCCAGTGAATTACGCCGCTGGTGTGCGTATAGCCGCTAACGACCAACGCCTCAGCAAGCGCCGGAGCAGTCTGCCGGGGGCGCTCGATCAGGGCGCGAACGCGCAAGAGCAGCACCACCGTCGTTCGTTCGACCGCCGTGGTGATGATCAGCCCGCTACGGGCCGCGAGCGGGGGTTCAGCACCGGGAAGCAGCGCCGTCTCCAGCACATAGTCGGCGAGCGCGGCGGTCAGCGGGTGGTTCCGGCCAACACTCGCGACGCCTGCCCCAGTCGTTGCGGCGAAGGTGAAGGTCACGTCGCCGCGTGGCTCCGCGAGGTGCGCCACCCGCTCGCGTACCGACGGCGGGAGTTGGCTCAGCGCGAGGCAGAGGAGCGGGAGCGCCCCCTTGGTTGCCGGGGGCAACACCGTCAGCGGCACCCCCAGGCGCGTACAGACCGCACGGACGAACGTCTCGACGGTGGCGGGATCACCGAGCACCGCGTCGCTCTCTTCTAATTCCTGGGCGACCTCTTCGGGCCGAATGCGGCGCTGGGCGAAGCGGGTGCGGCTCTCCTGCTCACGCGCCACGGCGGCATCCCAGCGATACGCAAGCGCCTGCTGTTGCTCATCGGCGTCGGCCAATGTCCCCTGCGTCGCCCCATCAAAAAGCGGGAGTTGTTGGGCGCTGGGGCCAAACAGCGACGTGATCAGGGTATTGACGATGGTGTGGGTGTCCACCGGCAGCGGCACACTGATGCCCAGGCTCCGGTGGATACTGACGGCTTTCCGTAGCAGTACCTTCATCACCGCCTCGTCCACCGGGTTATCCTTGCCGTAGAGCAGCGCCGTGCGAACGATAGGGGCGCGCTGACCATACCGATCCACGCGGCCCTCGCGCTGCTCCAACCGATTCGGGTTCCAGGGCAAGTCGTAGTGCAGCACTGCGTCAAAGGCGTGCTGCAGGTTAATCCCCTCGCTCAAACAATCGGTGGCGATGAGCAAGCGGCGTGGACTGCGGCTCAGTTCGTCAATCAGTAGCTCGCGCTCCTCCTCAGAGCGCTCGCCAGTGACAGCGATCACCCGCACCTCGCCGCCGCTCACCTTGAGCAGACCGCCAAGGTGTTGGGCCAGATAGGTAGCCGTCGCGATGTAGCGGCAGTAGACAATGGGGTTGAACCCGTCACGCAGCAACGCGGTGAGCAGCGGGATGAGCGCCTGGAGCTTGGGGTCTTCTTTGCCTTGCAGTTCGGCAGCGCGGGCGGCAAAGCGGATGAGGCGGGCGCGCTCGTGGGCGGGGCTGCCCTGCTCAACGACCGTGAGCGGCTCAAGATCCTGCACATGCTCTTGGTCGTTGAGGTCGGCCACGTAACCGCTAAACAGATCATCGCTGGCGGCGGTCTCGGCCTCCAGATCCAGACTGATCTCATTGGCAGCGCGTACCCGCAGCGCCTTCTCGGCCGCCGCCGGGCTACTCATCACGCAGCGCAGGAGGGCCAGCGCGGCCCAGTAGCGGGCGCGCTGACGCACCCGTGGGAGGCCCGCCGTGACACTCTCGCGCACCAGTTCGTGGGTGAACGCAAAGACATCATCGAAGAGCGTGCGATAGCCCGTGGCGCGGGCGAACGAGTAGGTTACTTCCATCGACTCACGGGCCGGGAAGGGGGTCGCCTCGTTCAGCCAATGGCGCACATCGGCACGGCGGCGCTGCACAAAGTGACGGGCCAAATCATCGCGCTCACGCTCAGCCAACTGCTCTAAGTTCAAACTGGCAAAACGCGGGGCAAGCAGACCGAGCAGGCTGCGGAAGGCGTCCTCGATGCCCGAATGGGGCGTCGCCGTAATCAGGATGAGGTGCCGATCCGACGCTTCCGCCACGGCGCGCACGAGGTCATAGCGTTGCTGTTGACTCGCGCCTGGCCCGCCGACATTGGTCGCGGTGTGGGCCTCGTCCACGATAATCAGATCAGGGGCGGCGCGCAGAAAGCTATCACGCCGCCGCTCACTCTTCACATAATCGAGGCTGGCAACCGTGATGGGATAGTGCTCCCAGAGGCTCACATCCCCGCGTGGGAGACCGCGCTCCAGGGCGGTGGCCGTGCTGGAACGCACCACCACCGCCTCCAGCGCAAACTTCTCGGTCAACTCGCGCCGCCACTGGTCGCAAAGGTGCGGCGGACACAGCACCGTCAGGCGGCGGATTTCGCCTCGGTCGAAGAGTTCACGGGCAATCAGGCCCGCCTCGACCGTCTTGCCAATACCCACATCATCGGCGATGAGCAGGCGCACCGTCTCTAGGCGCAGGGCCATCAGCAGCGGCACCAGTTGATACGAGCGCGGGCGCACGCTGATGCGGCCCAACGCCCGGAACGGCCCCGCGCCGCTGCGTAGGCTCAGGCGGGCGGCGTCGCGGAGCACCTGGCCTGCGGCGAAGTCGCCCGCGAGCGCCGGGTCAGGCGGCTGGAACGTGGCGGGCGCAACCGCAGCGCCCTCAACCGGCAGATAAATGCTACAGATCTCCACTTCCGCGCCGCCAAGCGGGCGAAGGACCAGCAGATCTGGGTGTTCCGATGGGAGTACCACCCACTCGCGCTCGCGGCAACTGACCAGGGAGCCAACCTGAATGTGGGGCATGCGTGTCCTCTACAACCGTTGCAAAATGGTCGAGGTGCTGAAAGGCCGGGGCTGGGCTGACCGGTAGCAAAGCGATGCCCCGAGGCGTTCTGAGGTCTGTCGGCCTGCCACCCTACTCACGGTCTGTCCATTCAGGTTCCTGATAGCGCGCAAGCGCCGTGAAGAAGGTGGGCCGCTCGGCCCGATAGGTCGCAAAGTGGGTGAGGATCGCACGCGAACCGGGGGTTAAGGTCGCGCCAACGACCGCTCCCGGTGCGCTGGCAATGGTGCGGATGCTCATGTCGGGGCGGCACAACCCAAGCGCCCGCACCTCGCGTGCGTCTTTGATGGTCGGCGTCCCCGTCGCGTGTAGGTAGCAAACCCGGTGCAGGTTCGAACTCTCATGCTCGAAAAGCGTTACGGCTACCGTCGCACGCAGACCTGTCTCCTCATACAGCTCCCGAATTGCGGCCTCAAAGCGGGTTTCGTGGGGCCGATCCGCACCGCCGCCAGGGAGCATCCAGTGTGTGCCGTCGTTCGTGAGCAGGATACCGGGTTCGCCGTCATGCACAATCTCGACAATCGCCGTCCCGCGCCGCCGCTTCGTGGGTGCCATCTGATGCTCCTAGGTTTTCCAAAACGTGTACGCGGCAAGTTGCTCGCCAACATCCTGGTCAGGATCAATCACGTAGACAATCCGCCCCCGCTCGCGCAGCGCAGCCCGCACCTGCGTCACATCCTCGCCACCAGCAGGGCAGAGCAGACACGTGCGGTTCATGCGAAGGTACCACATGGGCGCTTCCCCTTCAATCAGCGGCTCACGCCCGTCGTTCGCCCGCAGATAGTCCAGCACGCGGCGGAGCGGCGCAGTGAGGGTGGTGGTCGCGGGCGCAGGTGGCGTGGCATGGTCGCGTTCCACGTGGGCAGCGGCGAGGCTGAGCAGCAGGTCGCGCACCGCGTAGCGGTTGAGCCGGGCGTGCTGGGTCTGATTGCTGTAGGTGAGCAGACAGCGGTAGCATGCCCGCGCACAGGCGACCCCCGTCGGCAGAACCGTGCCGGTCGCAGGATCGAAGTGGCACAACTCCAGGGCGGTGCGGGCGACCTGGGCGAGCGTGTCCGGTTCATCCACCAACCGACGCAGGACGCCCGCCCCACCCTCTGCCGCCTCCCAGATCAGAATCTGGCGCAGCGCCCCCTCGCCCAACAGCTCTGTTTGCAACTCCTGATCCTCAAGCTGAAAATACTCCTTGATGCCGCGTTGGAGGGCGTGCTGTAGGCTCATGATCTGCTCGTCATGCGCCGCCACCTGTGGGTCGCATTGGAGCAGCAGGATGTTGCGGGTGTCGTGGACGACAATCCGCACATCCTCGCGCCGGTCACTGCCGTGGTCAAGCGGGTCGCCCGTTTCCGCCTCGGCCTCATCGGGGGCTTTATTCCAGAGCCCATGTTGAAGGTCGAGGGTGAAGCCTTCGGTGCGGGCGCGCTTCCAACCGTGATTCATCCGCCAGATGGTGGCCTGGGCACCATAGCTAAGCGCCAACGGCGGCACGCCCGCGCCATGCACCTGTGCGCGTACCCGGCGCAGCGTGCCACCGGCGGCGGCGAACCGGTAGTGCGTGGTAATCCGGTAGCCCTCGCGGCGGCGTTCCTCCTCCTCGCAGGTAATCCGCTCAATGCGCCTCGTGCTGACCGTCGTCATCTCAAAAAGGTGCGTGAAGACCCGCGCCTGCTGGTCGTGAAACGGCGTGCCACACTGCTCACACACATCCGCGCTGAGCCCCTCGTGAAAGTAGCCGCACTGCGTACAGACCTTCGCCGCACGCAGGCGTTGCTCCGCACTGCCCGCCGGGAGCATGGAGCGCACCACTTGGTACTTGCGGCCCTCGTGGTAGATGATATTTTGTGGCCCAAACTCGGCGAGCGCCAAAAAACGGGGGCGGGCGAGAAAGGTGCCGTCATCGCTGTCGGTGCGGAGGAAGGCACGCACCGGCAGGCGCGGGAAATTATAGCCCGGCAGGAAGCCCTCGCTCGCCAAATAGCGATAGGGATAGAACTCGGCCGTGCTCTTGCCCCCGCTTTGGAGATTACAGAGCACATCTTTCTGCCGCACCGCGTCGTGATAGCTGCGATCCGCCTCTTTGATCGCACGCGGCGTGAGCGAGCCACGGCTATGGGCGCGGCGACGCTGCGTAAGCGCCGCTTGCAGTTGAGTCTCCGCAAGCTGGTACAGCTCACGCCAACGGTCAAAGGCGCGGTCAAATTGCTCAACCGCGCCAGCGAGCCGTTCGTCGAGCCAGCCCGCGTGAAACCAGGGCGCGTCGCTGAGGAGCGGGAGCACCGTGTGGAGCGTGCCCGCACACAGCGCCCGACAGCGGGCCGCAGCGGCTGCGTCGAGGGTCAGGCGGTGCCGCACTTCAGCGTACAGCGGCAGATCGGGCTGATCCGTCGCGATCAACTCCGGGATCATCGTCATCAGATCGAAGCCCGTGGCGGCCAGCCAGATCGCGTGGATGTGGGCAAGCACCAAGTCTTCGTTCGCTAATTCGATCTGCGGCGGGGCCACCGCACCGGCAACCATCTGCAACGGGCGCTGGAAAAAATACTGGTCGTGGCCGCTGCCCATCGCACAGTAGGTCAGCACCAAGGCGGCCTGACCGCTCCGCCCAGCCCGCCCAGAGCGCTGCGCGTAATTGGCTGGCGTGGGCGGCACATTCCGCATATGGACAACATTCAGATCTGCAATATCAATGCCCAACTCCATCGTCGGCGAGCAGAAAAGCACGGGCAAGTCACCGTCGCGAAAGCGCTGCTCCCGCTCGACTCGGATCTCTTGCGGGACTTGCCCCGTGTGCTCGCGGCCTTCCACCGCCCGTAAGCGTTCGGCGGCATTGAGGTAGAGTTCGCGAAAAAAGCTGTTGACCTGACGGGGCGCGGGTTGGCTCCCCGCCAACCGGCGGGCGCGGATCGGATTGACCTCGGGGACGGTGCCAGCGCCACCGCACCAGAGCAGGGCGTCGTGGCGGATCTGCACGCTGCGGAGCGCCGCCCCTTCGCCGTCACCTGTCAGAATATTGGCCCCAATCAGCACCGTCAGCAGCGCCCGGAGCAACGCCTCGTAGTCCTCATTGGTCAGCCGTTCCGCAAGGTGCGGCCACGCCTCGGGCGAGCGCAGAAACCGGCCCACCGCCGTGCGGGTCGCCAGGCTCCGCCCCCCAGGCGGCAGCGGCTCATCGCTTGGCAGGACGTAGCGCGTAGCTTTGCGTAACACCGCGACCTCGTGATCATCAAGCTTCCAGTCCACATTGACCTTGGCGTTGTAGCGATTGACCCACTCGGTCTGCTGCTCTGGGTCAAGGCGCGGCGCATCAAGCGCAAGTTCGCAGCGCATATGCTCAAGCAGCGCCCGTATGGTGCGTGTCCGGTCGGCACCGGAGGCCGCGTGCAGCACCGGGTTGCTGACCCAGTAGGTCGGCTCGGCACACAACGCATCGAGATCAAGATAGTCAATGCGGAGCAGCCCACACTGCTCCAGGTTGGGCTGGGTCACACGCCAACTGCGGCGCAAATCTTCGTAGATCCGATACTCCAACAGCAGCGTGAGCGCGTCCTCGTTGCGCTTGCGTGCCATCGGAGTCGTCCCGACATCGTTGGCATAACGCGCCTGGGGCAACGCGAAGGTCGCGCAGACCCGTGCCGCAATGGTGGCGTGCGTGAGCGGGTCGTCCGCCGCTTGGGCGGCAAGCGTGCGCGCAATCGCCGAGCGGAGCGTCGCCACGCTGGCGAAGTCGTTGAAGTGGCCCGCCTGGAGGGAGGCGTCCTGGCGATTATCGGTAAAGCTGAGCAACTTCTTGGCCGAAGCCTTGAGGTCGGAGCGGCGCAATGCCTCAATCGTGGCGGCCGAGAGCAGCGTGGTCGCCGTACTGCGGCCCTCGCTACTCAAGCGGGCCACCTTGCGAAAATCATCCTCGCGTTTGGTGTAAACCACCCCGCAGCGCAGGCAGGTGAGGAACGGGCTTGGCAAGAACCAGCACGGAGTCGCGTCCCCACGCTCTGCGGCCAGACTCCCATCGGCGCGCACAAACAGACGACGCGGCAGAAACGCCTGGTACTCGCGCAAAATCGTGCGACCACGCCGCGTGATCCGAAACCAGGTATCGGGCAGGCGGTCGCTATCCTCATCCGACCAAAGCCCATCGTCAACCGCCAAATAGCCAGCCATCGCCGGACGTGTCACATCCTCACCGCGCGAAAGCGGATGGCGCGGGTCAACCCGGTCAGCCGCAGGGTCATACGCACAGAGGGCGTAGTGCTGCCCGCACTCGCGGCAGAAGACTTGGGGAAACAGCAAGCGCGTGCTTCCCGCCCCGCCGATAGCACGCTGCCCTTCCAGGGTCAACACGCGCTGCTCTGGGAGATCAGCGGTCGCGTAGACGGCCCCGCCCTGGGAGATAAACTGGTGCAGCTTGAAGGCGAAAGGGGCGGTGGATCCGTCTTCATGGCTCGTCCCCAACTGGAAGAAATGGTGAATGGCGGCCTCGCACACCTGGACGGATTCGTCGGTTTGCGCCGCGAGCAAGGTCGCCCCTTCACGCAGACTCTTCGGCTTTGCGCGCACCAACTGGCCGGTATGCGGGTCAACGGCAAGACTGAAGGTATCCTCAACCCATGCGGCCAACGGGTGCTGGCGAAAGGCCGCGCTGCTGAGCGTGGCAGGCAACGGTGCGTGAAGCACGGCACGCAACTGTTCCCGCGTCGGACGGTGATAGCTTGACACCGTGCGCGTCAGGGTCTCGGTAATGATTTGGTCTGGGCCGAGGGGCGCACCAAAAATCGTACTGGCGACTGCCGCAACCAAGGCACGCGGGTCAACCCCAGGATCGGGCCGCGCCATCGTCGCGCTGGTGCCGACACAGACGAGCTGCGGATTGCCGCAGCGTTCGCGCAGGCGTCGGATGAGCAGCGCCACATCAGCGCCCTGGCGTCCGCGATAGGTGTGCAACTCATCGAGCACCACAAACTGGAGATCGCTCATCCCGGCTTCAACAAAACGATACTCCGCAGGACGGGTCAGCATCAGCTCCAGCATCACATAATTTGTAAGCAAAATATGCGGAGGATGCGCCTGGATGTCGCGTTTCTCCTGCTCGCGCTCCTGCCCGGTATAGCGTTTGACGCGGATGAGATCACGTTGCTCGGCGGGCAGGTTGTCGAGAAAGGCGTTAATCGCGATTTCCTGCGAATTGATCAGGGCGTTCATCGGGTAGACCAGAATCGCCCGCACCTGGCCGCGTTCTGGCTGATGGCGCACCACGTAATCAATAATCGGAATGAGATAGGTCAGACTTTTGCCGGAGCCGGTGCCAGTGGTGACGACATAATGCTTGCGCTGCTGGGCGAGATCGAGCGCCTCGCGCTGATGGCGATACAGCGTCAGCGCCTGCGTCGTCGCACCATCGTGGGCGACAAAGATCTCGCCGCAGCGCGGGTGCAACACATGATGCGCGACCAAGGTGGCAACCGTCTCGGCTGGAGTGTAGGCTGGGGAAAGCTGAATGAGCGCGTCAGGCCAAAGCGTGCCAGCCGCCAGGTGGGCGTGCACATAGGCGTGGATTGCGGGGTCGGCGATGGTGAGGAAACTCGTGGTGTAGGCGGCGTAGGTGTCAAGAACATGCTGTCGAAGCTGGAAAACATCCACAGAGCGCCTCGCTTATGCCACACAGGATACGACGCAAAAAAATGTTGGCTGGCGGGCCAACACGCTGAGGGGAGACCACAACACTGGCGCCTAGTATAGCATGGCCCATCGGAGCGTACCCGTCCGCATAGTGAGCGTTACCGTTTGGCGGCGATCCCGTCCTTCACGAATCGCAGCCCGTGAATCACGAATCGCAGCCCGTGAATCACGAATCGCAGCCCGTGAATCACGAATCGCAGCCCGTGAAT
>CAIRDL010000857.1 GCA_903877345.1 uncultured Oscillochloris sp.
GAGGCGGCTCGCGAGCCGCCTCTACGGCCTTCGGACAACCCATCAGAATTACTCGGACGGTGTACTAGTGCCAAATTGGTCGTCTCGGTAGTGGCTACGTCGAGACGTAAAACCCGCCTGTGGACTGGCGGTAAGACCATCCTCGGATGGCACGCCGGGATGAAACAGGAATTTCTCACGTACTTTTGGGTACGTAGAAAGTAGCAGGTGATGCTCATGAACGATAATGAACGTATGGGCGTCGCCGCTGGTAACGACCGCTAGGTCTTACCGAACCGGCGACCCCTTTCCTCAGAAAAGCCCCTGCAGTGCAGGGGCTTTCGCTTTGCGTAGCGACGTGTCGGCATTTCAGGGCGTATCGGTCGGCACGGCCGCCTCCGTGGCGGGATCAAGCTCAAGCACCTGACCGAACACCCAACCCGTAAGCTCGCCGGGGCCAATAACGTGGAACCACCCCGTATGTTGGCGCTGGAGACGCACCAAGGTGCCTGCGTCAAAGCCACCGACAACAGCAAAGGTAAGCCCAGGCCCGGCGCGCACATTGGCAGCGATGGCGACCAGAACGCTTAGCGGGACGGTGGTTGGCGTGACGATGGGCGTAGGGGGAGCCGGTGGCCGCGTGGCGCTTGGGGTGGCGGGGGTGACACTTGGCAGGCGGGCGAGGGTTGGGACGGGGGAGGGACGGGGCGGCAAGGCCGAGGCTAAATCGCCACATGCGCCGAGACTCAACAAGAGGCTGCCGACGACGAGCAGCGCCAGCCATTGTCCAAGGGGCCGGACGGTCAAGGGGCGCATAAGTGGCGCTTCCTCAATGGGTGCGACTCCTGACAATACAGAGGTGCCCGTGCCGTCTGTTGCACGGGCACCTCTGTGGGTTGGTCGGGGCGAGTGGATTCGAACCACCGACCTCCGCGACCCGAACGCGGCGCTCTACCAGGCTGAGCCACGCCCCGAACGTACTGCTTTGTCCTGACGGATGGTGCCGAAGGTGGGACTCGAACCCACACGGGGTTGCCCCCAGAAGTTTTTGAGACTTCCGCGTCTGCCATTCCGCCACTCCGGCAGGACGGGTGGGATTATAGCAGCTTGGTCAAAGCCCGTCAAATCGGGGTGCTTGCCGCCCGCCTAGCCGATTTCCGCCAAGAGTTCGTGGAGTAACACGGTTTGGCCGGGACGCGCTTTGAGACTGGTCACGGTGCCGGAACGGGGCGCGACGATTTCGTTCTCCATCTTCATCGCTTCGAGGACCAGCATGGGCTGGCCGACTTCCACGGTTTGGCCGAGTTCGACGAGGACACGGGCGATGATGCCGGGAATGGGAGCCTTTAGTCGCCCGTCGCCACTGATGGGGCGGGCCACGCTCGCCTCAAGGTCGCGCACCTGGACGCTGTGCCGCCCGTGTGCCGATTGAAGCCAGCGCAGGTCGTGATCTAGCAAAAGTTCGTACGGGCGCGTGTCCACCACCGCCCACTCGATCTGCTCGGGTGCAGCGAGCGACGAAACCGCGACGCGCATCGCCTCGCCGTTCACTGTCACCGTGGCGAAGCCGTCTGGCCCGGGCAGTTCGCTAATCTGCACCTCGAACTCGGTGCCGTCAATCGTTACTTGGAGTTTGCTCATTCGGGGAGCCTCCGGCTATCGCGGTGCCAACCGCTAGTGAAGGCGGTCGGAGTGACAGGATGGGCACCTTGGGTGCGGCTCATGAAGGCGAGGGCCGCGACCGCCGCCAAGTCGCGCAGGTTCTCGCGGGGCGGTGGCCCGTCGAGCATATGGCGCTGACTAAACTCGGCGGTGTAGGTGCCGGCAATAAACTCGGGGTCGCTCACAATCAAGCGCAACAGGCCCAGGTTGGTCTTGACGCCACTGATCTGGAACTCTTGCAGCGTCCGCAGAAAGCGGTTCAGACATTCCTCGCGGGTAGCGCCCCAGACCACCAGTTTCGCCAAGAGCGAGTCGTAGTGGACGGGCACCTCGGCTCCGGCGTAAACGTAGGTATCCACGCGCACATTCGGGCCGCCAGGCAAGCGAAAGCCGGTGATGCGTCCAGGGCTCGGCAGGTAGTCGTGCCAGGGGTCTTCGGCATTGATGCGGCAGAACATCGCGTGACCACGGATCCGCACCTGATCCTGGGTGTAGCTCAGCGGCAAACCCGCCGCGATGTAGAGTTGTTCGCGCACCACATCAATCCGGGTCAGCATTTCGGTCGCGAGATGCTCAACTTGCACCCGTGGTTTTATTTCGGTGAAGCAGAACTTACCCTCGCCATCAACCACAAATTCAACTGTCGAAATACCCTGGACACCGAACAGCCGGGCGATTTGAAGCGCGGTTTGGCGGAGCGCTTCGCGCACCGTTTGGCTGAGTCCAGGCGCGGGCGCTTCCTCGACCACTTTGCGCGTATTGCGCTGGATCGAGCCATCGCGGTCGCCCATCGTGACGAAATTGCCGTGGTGATCGCCCAAAACCGGCACCTCGACATAGCGCGAGGGCAGAATGGCCGCTTCCAGATAGACCCGGTTGTCCCCGTAGACCACTTGGGCCGCCGATGAGGAGCGCCGCACGGTGTCGAGCAGGTGCGCGGAGTCGCGCACCAAATGGGTGCCGC
>CAIRDL010000858.1 GCA_903877345.1 uncultured Oscillochloris sp.
TGACCAAGAGCACCTTCATTAACAATACCAGCAGCTCCAACGGCGGCGGAATGTACAACGACACAGATAGCAACCCGACGTTGACCAATGTCTACTTCGGTGGCAATATCGCCGTCGCCAACATCAGCTTTAATGTCTATGGCCACGGCGGCGGGATGTACAACGACGGCAGTCCAACGCTGACCAATGTTACCTTTAGGGGCAACACCGCCTTATACGGCGGCGGGGTGTACAACCCGAAGCAACAAATTACGGCCAAGAACACGCTCCTTGATGGGAACAGCGCTAAAGAAAACACGTCCAGCCACCAATACTACGGTTCCATGACCGCCACGACCAGTTGGCTGAGTCCGAACAATACCAGCGCCCCACAGGTGAAGCTGGATAGCAATGGGAAGCCCACCGCGCCCACCGGGCTGCAAATCGGCACCACCTGCCCCGCCACCGACCTCGTGGGCACAAAGCGCGGAACCACCTGCACCGTCGGTGCCTACGAGTTTACTGGCAAGCTCGCGGGCAGCACCACCACCGCCGCGCTTTCGGAGGTCATCCTCGCCAGCGAGACCTTGAGTTGGAACACGGATGCAGGTAGTGTCACCCTTGACGTGCCGACGGGCGCAATCACCCAGCCCACCTGGCTTTTCTACGACCCGGACAGCGCCACGGCCCCCGCGCTCGTGAACTTCAGCCTCAGCGCGGCGAGCGACGGCACCTTCCAAGCCTTGCCCGCTTTCGCCTTCGCCGTGCCCGTCAATCTCACCATTCCCTTCACTGTCACTGAAGCGCTGGAACTGCGCCGCTTCGACGCCACCGCCGGGGTGTGGACGACCGAGGGCGTGACGGCAGCCGGACAGACCGCGACCAGCCTGAGTTTCACGCTCACCCAGATGGGCCAGTACGCGCTCTTCCCGGTGCCCACGTCCGTCTGGATCGAGGCGCGGGCCAATTCGCCGGCTGGGTTGCAGGCCATTCCTGGTGGGACGCAAGTCACCTACGAACTCACGCTGCACAACGCGGGTCAGTCTATCGCCAGCGGCGTCGCAGTCAGCGACACGCTGCCGCTCGGCGTTACCTTTGCCACTTGGGTGAGCCAAGACACGGCGATCATCGACGGCACGCGCATTAGCTGGCAACCGGCGGACATCGCGGTCGGCGGCAGCGCCAGCATCAGCTTTACGGTGAATACCAGCAACGCGGCCCCGTACCTGGGGCAAAGCATCGTCAACGCGGCGGTGTATACCGTGGGGAATACGAGCGATAGCGCCCAGGTCGCCTTTAGCCTGAACGGGCCACCCAGCGTCAGCGACATCAGCATGACCACGCCCGCGAATACGGCGCTGACGATCAGCCCGCTGCTGCTCGGGGTCAGCAACCCGGACGGCAGCCCCATCACCATGAGCATCGGCACGCCGCAGCACGGGGCCGCAACCCTGGTGGGCGACACCATCATCTACACACCGACGGCGGATTTCCTGGGCAACGATAGCTTCAGCTACACGGTGCAAGACGCCAGCTTCCAGGTGAGCGCGGCGGTGCAGGTGCGCGTGGCGAACCTCGCCTTCCCGTTCCTGATGCAGCAGGTGAACGCCCGCACCATCATGCCAGGGCAAACGCTCACCTACACGCTCAGCCTGGGCAACGGGGCGGAACAGGCGCTTCAGCAGGGCACCATCACGGTCACGCTGCCGATTAGCCTGACCTTCGGGAAATGGATCACGCAGGACACGGCGACCCTGGCGGGACGCATCATCACCTGGGGGCCGAGCGACTTGGGGCTGAACACGAGTAAGGCCATCAGCTTCACGGTGGTGGTGAACCGGGCGGCGGAGGGGACGATGCTCGCTAGCACGGCCTACCTTACGGCGGCGAACGCCGACCCGGCCAGCGACACGCTGACGCTGGATGTGATGACGCCGCTGCGGACGTATTTGCCGGTGATGCGGCGGTAGGAAGCGCCTAGGGCGAAAACGTAAGGACGCAAGGACGCAAACAGGGTCTCGCGCCATCGCAATGCGGTTACAGATCTGAACTGCGTATCCGCCATCGCTCGGGCGTACCAATGCCTCAATGGCGGCAGGTACTCAATGCAGATCTTTCGGTTTGATAGCGTGGCGCGACTCCCTGGCAATGTGGTGCTTCTTTCAGTGCGGCTTAGGCATGTCGTCCGCACGGGCGTTGAACGCGGCGACCTCTGCCAGGAGGTCGTGGAGCGAGGCGGTGGAGCACGGGTCAACGCTGAGCGCCAGGAGTGCGAGCAACGCCGTGTGTGCGGTCTCTAGCGGACAGGCAGCGTCCGGGGGCGCGCCACGCCACGCTGTTGTGATCTGGTCATGAAGCCACGCGGCCCGCTGCGGCGAGAGCGGTACCAGTGCGGCGATAAGGGCGTCCGTCGGCGGCGGATCGAACACGGAGACACCAGGCGACCATGTGTTTTCGATGCGGTGCAACGCTGCGGTGAGAGAGGCCGTCCGGGCATCATGGTGAGAGAGGGACATTTCGGCTCCGAAAACGGCAGCCCGGCGAGCCGGATGCTGCTGCGTTTACCGAGTGCGGACGGCGACGTAGGCCGGTCCGTCGTCGCGTGCGTTGAACGCGGAAAACTCCGTCAGGGCGTCGCTGAGGCTCGTAAACTTCGTCTGAAACAACAACAGGTTCATCAGTGCGTTGTGCGCGATGGCTGCGGCGAAAGTGCCGCCACCGCCGTCTCGATGGCCGCCGTGGTGGCGGCGTCAAACAGGCCAGCGTGTGGGGAAGCGACGGTGCGGGCAATGGCGGCATAGTGCTCCAGAGTCGTGAAGGCAGGCTCACCGGACAGCTCGATAAGATCCGTGATCGTGTCGACCATCAGGTCGCGCAGGACAGGCGAACGCTCGGTCGGGTTCCTCCACGCCGCGTTCATTTGGCGCAGCACCTCCGCGACCTGAGCATCGGTGAGCGATGTGAGCACTGGCATGACGCGGGGATCGCAGCGATGGGGTGCGGTCATTGGTTGGGGTGCTCCTCAGTGTGCGGAGTCAGCCGACGTGGCTCCGCAGTCAGTCTACGGCAGAAGCTGGCTCGGCGGCACGGGCGATGGCGGCGAACGATTCCAGGGTGGTGTATTCCGGCTCGCCGCCCATGCCGATGTTCAGCGTGAATGTTGCGACGACAAGGGTGCGGTTGCTCGCCGGGCTACCAAGCACCTCGGCAACGTCCATGTCGGGCGACCACGCCGCGTTCATCTGGCACAGCACGTTGGCAACCTGGGCGTCGGTCAGCGTTGCCACCAAGGGTTCAACGCGAGGGTCAACCGGAAACTGGGTACGCACGGTGGGTGACACGGTGGCTCCTAGGGCACGATAGCGTCTGCGGGCAGGTCGTCAGGGTTCGTCGCGTCTTCCCAGTCGAGCGGGGTCTCGTCGGTTGCCCAGTCGAACGCAGGCAGGCCCGCCCGCAGGCGCATGCCGTTGATGAGGGCCGTCAGGTCGTCACCCGTTGCCATCATCAGCACGCCCGCCGTGTGGGCATCCCCCGGCCCATCGAGGGTGAGCAGCACGAGGGCGGTCAGCGCACGCAGCGGAGCAGTGGGGTCAGGGCTGAGGCTCAGGATGCTGGCGATGGTCTTGTAGCCGTCGGCTTGCACTTGGTTACGAAGGGTATTGTACGCAACGTGCACGGATTCTGCATCCGGCTCGTCGGCAGCCAGAGCCAGGGCGATGCCCGCCCGGACATCCCCAGCTTCGATGCGGGCCACGGCGTCGTCACGGCGAGAGGCGGTCGGAACAGGCAGCGTGGGCGGAGTAGGCACCGGCGCGGTCGGAGCGAGACCCCGCCCGGCAGCGCGGCGCAGCGCCTGGTTGAAGAAAGCCGAGAGGTTGGCCGGTTGGCGCGGGACGAGCCGGAAGAAGGAGGTATCCACATCTTCCGGTCGGCGGTCGAGAGGGGTACGGTCGTCACGGGTGGTCATGGGGTTCCTTTAGACCGACGCCCGGCTCCATTGAACCGGGCGTGTGGTGAGGGGCTAGGCTTGGCGGTCAGGGCGCACGGGGGTGCGGTCAGGCGGCGTGTCCCCGGTCTGTCCCGGCGTACCGCGCCCGGTGATCCGGCGCAGCGTGTCGTTCATCCGGGCATTGCTGCTCGGCGTGGCCGCAAAGCGCCCGTGGGCGTCACGGTAGGGATTGAAGCCGCCACGCGAACCATTGCTTGCCATGTGAGTCACATTCCTTCTGGGGGCTAGAAGCCGTTGATGGCGCGAAGTTCCGCGTCGAGCCCGTCGCGGGTGGTGGCCCACGCGCCGGTGTTCGGCCCGGCGAGCAGGCCGAGGGCCAGGTCAGGCCGCTTGAGGAAAAGCGCCA
>CAIRDL010000859.1 GCA_903877345.1 uncultured Oscillochloris sp.
CTCCAGACGACGAGCAGCCTGCCGACGCCGCCGGCGTGGGCCACGCTGATTGGGCAGGGCTACCGCTTCACCACCTCGCCAAGCACCCCGGATCTGACGGGGACGGCCTTGAGTTTCAGCTATCTCGACAGCGAAGTGCCAACGGGGGAAGAGAACGGGCTCCAAGTCTACTATCGCAGCCCAACGGCAACGGCGTGGACGCCCATCACCACAACGCTGGACACGTATGCCAACCTCGCGTCCATCCCCAACCAAGGGCCGGGGCTCTACGCGCTGATGAGCAGTGTGCATATTGCGTTGCCTGCGGCGGGCTGGAATAACTTCGCGTATCCAGTGGCAGGGATCCGTGAGGTGGGGTTGGCCCTCGGCTCCATTCGCGGGCAGTACAGCATCGTCTACAACCGGGTGGCAACCGACACGCTCGACCCGTGGAAGGTGTATGCGCCTGCGCCCGCGCCGAGTTGGGTGAGCGACCTAACGGAACTGCGTTTTGGGCAAGGCTACTGGATTTACGCGACGCAGGCGACCGAATTGCTGCTGCGGGGCAGTACCGCGACGATCACGAGTGGCATGACGCTGGCGAACACGCTTGGCGCACCGCCCGCAACAGTGTACGGCGTGCTGAACACGGTGAACGGGGTCGCGCCGACGGTTGGCGCAGCGGTCGAGGCGCGCATCGGGGCGACCGTCTGTGGGCGCAGCGTGACGCGGCAGGTGGGGAATCAGATTGGCTTGGTGGTGAAGGTAGCCGCAGCAGAGCCAGTGGACTTTGCCTGCGGCGCACAGGGGCGTGCGGTGACGGTGACGGTGGCGGGGAAGACCGTGGGCACCGCCGGGTGGGACAACACCCGGGCGGTGGCGCTCACCGCCCCGACGCGCATGCTCGTGTACGTCCCGTTGCTGTGGCGGTAGGGCGGGGGTTCTTCGCATGTGGCCGCAGGTGTAGTGGGCACGGCCTGCCACATCTGCGGCGTTGGTGCGCTCCTGTCATGAGTCATCCCGATTTTTAACAAGGCAAGGGTCGTAGTCATGCAGGAGATGATCTATCGTGGCCTGTACCATATTTACGGTGGTTCGCCATCGTGGCAAGGTATGCTTAATCACCGCCCGGGGCCGAACACTGCGTCAACATCAACGCTGAAGCCGCTAAGCAGTTTGGAAAGCGCCCGATCACCCCGCCGAAACATACCATACTCAGCGTACACCTTACCCTCAAGTACGAGCACCGTAATCGTCGCCTTCCGTGGGTTGACGATCCAGTACTCGGGGATGCTGGCCTGTGCATAATCATGGCGCTTCACCTTGGTGTCACGTTCAGGATCGTCCGCACTGACAACCTCGACCGCCATATCAACGCCAACCCAGTAGCGCGCTTCCTGACGCGGGTCATTGGCGTCGCGCAAGATCACCAGATCGGGTTCGCGAAACTTCCGGGGATGCACCCGAACGCGCAATGGGGCGAAGAGCACGATGCCCCCTAGCGTCTCAAGGTACACGAAAAACTGGCGGTAGAGGAAGGCGAGTATTTTCTGATGCTCTGGGGTGGGTATTGGCAGTACCTCGACCACACCGGCAGCGTATTCCAGCAACCGATGGCTATGATCGGTCATGGTGAGGTACTGCTCCTCGGTCCAGAGCCCTTGAATAGGCTCTAGACTCACCACGGTATCGTCCGCAACATCAACGATGCGGAGGGTGTTCGCAGGGCGTCGTACAGCCATAGCCTACCTCGTCGCTCCAAGATTCTTGTGCTGGATCGCTACCGCCAATGTGCTTAGTGTACGGCGTAAGATCCGGGGAAGCAACCGGATTGGCGCAACGCAGTGGCGTAATCCTAATCAGCCTTACGCCCCACGCTGCACCTGTTCGTACCAGTCAATCGTCTTCCGCAACCCTGCCTCGAACGAGGTGTGGGCCTCGAAGCCGAAGCGCGCCTTGGCCCGTGAGATGTCCAGTTTGCGGCGCGGTTGACCGTTGGGCTTGCTGGTATCCCACACGATCTGGCCCGTGAAGCCGGTGAGACGGGCAATGGTCTCGGTGAGGTCTTTGATGCTGATCTCGAAGGCGCTGCCTAGATTCACCGGCTCGCTGCTGTCGTAGCGTTCGGCGGCGAGGAGGAGACCCTCGGCGGCATCTTCAACGTAGAGAAACTCGCGGGTGGGCGAACCGTCACCCCAGGCGATGATCTCGGTCGCACCGCTGTCGCGGGCCTCGACACACTTGCGGATCAGTGCTGGGATGACGTGCGAACTGTCCAAGTCGAAATTATCACGGGGGCCGTAGAGGTTCACCGGCAGCAGGAAGATTGAGTTGAAGCCGTACTGCTCACGGTAGCCCTGACTCTGCACCAACATCATCTTTTTGGCTAAGCCATAGGGGGCGTTGGTCTCTTCAGGGTAGCCGTTCCACAGATCTTCCTCGTGGAAGGGTACAGGGGTAAACTTCGGGTAGGCGCAGACAGTACCGAGGGCGACAAATTTGGCTACTCCGGCCTGCCAACTCGTGTGGAGGAGTTGCACGCCCATCATCAGATTATCGTAGAAGAAATCGGCGGGGTGCTCGCGGTTCGCCCCAATGCCGCCGACCCGCGCCGCCAAGTGGAGGATGAGGTCTGGGCGTACTTCAGCGAGGAGCCGCCGGATCACGTCCCCATCGGTCAGATCATGGGTGGCACTGCGCGGCACGACGATTTCAGCAGGCTCGCGTTGGCGGAGTTGTTCGACCACAAACGCACCCAAGAATCCGGCCCCGCCTGTTACTAGCACGCGCTTGCCGTGCCAGAAGTCACTGCTTGTCGGCCAATTCGTCATTGACAGGCTCCTGCTGATTCCCGATTCCGTTGAACCAAGCCCCAAAAGGCGCGGCTATTGTAGCATAGGCAGCCACCAAGCCCGGTAGACAAACGCCGGATGTAGGGCTACCTCAACGTCGTCAATGGCTTTCTGAGTGCGCGGGCGTCCTACCCGCATAGAGGCGCGACGTGTGCCCAGCATCCTGAAGCTGTAAGCGATGCTAACAAGCGCAACGCTCTGCCCTACCAGTCGAAGATCAGACCGCCGGACTGCCGGAACGCCGCTTAGGCAAAGTAATTACATTGAAGTTTTCGGCCCTCTATGCTATAGCAATCCTATTGGGGAAGCGGATCTTTTTAATTATCCCGCCGTGACTCGTGACTCGTGATGCGTGACTCGTGATGCGTGACTCGTGATCCGTGACTCGTGACTCGTGACTCGTGATGCGTGACTCGTGATGCGTGACTC
>CAIRDL010000860.1 GCA_903877345.1 uncultured Oscillochloris sp.
AAGCGTTGGCTGAGCTTGTCGAAGCCAGCATGGATACCCAAAGACTTTTTTTCAGACTATTCAGATCGGCTTTACAGTGTGCGCCATACGTAGTGCGGGCTTCCAGCCTGCCAGATGTGCGTCGGCAGGCTGGAAGCCTGCACTACGAACGGCAAACCTGAAACCCGAAACCTGGCACCTGAAACCTTGTCTTAGAGTCGCACTTCGGGCCGGTATTCGCCCCAGACTTGGCGCAGCACACCGCAGACTTCGCCGATGGTGGCGTAGTGGCGGAGCGCCTCGCGCATGGGGTGAAGCACATTGGCGGTGCCTTCGGCGGCAGCCCGGAGGGTTGTCAGGGCGGCTTGGACGGCGGTATTGTCGCGTTCGGCACGTAACTGCGCCAGGGCGTCGGCCTGCTCACGGGCGACCGCTTCGTTGGGCTTAAAGACTGGCGCGCTACGCACCGCTTCCTCTTGGAACTTGTTCACGCCTACGACGAGACGCGTATTCGCCTCAACTGCCTTTTGGAAAGCGTAGGCAGCGTCGGCGATCTGCTCCTGCATCCAACCGTTCTCGACGGCGGCCACGGCACCGCCCATGCCGTCAATCTGCTGAATCAGCGCCTGGGCGCGGCGCTCAAGCTCGTCGGTCAGCGCTTCAACCACATATGAACCAGCCAACGGGTCGGCAGTGTCGGTGATGCCACTCTCGAAGCCGATGATCTGTTGGGTGCGTAACGCGAGGGTCGCCGACTCCTGGGTTGGCAGGCCGAGCGCTTCGTCATACGAATTGGTGTGCAGGCTCTGAGTGCCGCCAAAAATGGCGGCCATCGCCTCGATAGTTGTCCGCACCACATTGTTGAGCGGTTGCTGCGCCGTCAAACTGGCCCCGGAAGTCTGGGTGTGGAAGCGCAGCATCAGGCTGCTCTCTTTTTTCGCCCCAAAGCGCTCGCGCATCACGGTCGCCCAAAGGCGGCGGGCAGCGCGGAACTTCGCGACTTCTTCAAGAAAATTGGGGTTGCTGACGAAGAAGAAAGAGAGACGCGGTGCGAAAGTGTCCACATCCAGCCCCGCCTTGACGGCGGCGTCCACATAGGCAATGCCGTCAGCCAAGGTGAATGCGATCTCTTGCACGGCAGTGGCGCCTGCTTCGCGGATGTGGTAGCCGCTGATGCTGATCGTGTTCCAACCGGGGATGCGCTCGGCGCAGTAGGCGAAAATGTCGGTAATCAGGCGCATCGAGGGGCGCGGCGGGAAGATGTAGGTGCCCCGCGCTGCGTATTCCTTCAGGATATCATTCTGGATGGTGCCGCCGATCTGCGCGGGTGCGACGCCCTGACCCTCGGCGACCAACTCGTAGAGCAGGAGCAGGACGCTGGCGGGGGCGTTGATGGTCATCGAGGTGGTCACTTTGTCGAGGGGAATGTTCGCGAAGAGGGTCTGCATATCGCGCAGACTGTCAATGGCGACCCCGACCTTGCCCACCTCGCCCTCGGCGCGGGGGTCGTCGCTGTCGAGGCCCAACTGGGTCGGCAGATCGAAGGCGACCGAGAGGCCGGTCTGGCCCGCTTGGAGCAGATAGCGGTAGCGCTGGTTACTCTCGCGGGCGCTAGCGAACCCGGCGTACTGGCGCATCGTCCAAAGCCGCCCACGGTACATCGTGGGGTAGATGCCACGAGTGAAAGGGTACTGCCCCGGATCGGGCTGCGGTTCGCCGACATTAGCGGCGCGATAGACCGGCTCAACGGGCAGGCCCGAGTCGGTGATGCGCTCGGCGCTGGTATTCGCCATGGGAAAGCTGCTACTTTCTACGTACCCGCAAGTACGCGCTAGAAGTTTCTGTTGCCGTTCGGCGTGCTTGTTCAGGCGTCGGATTCAGGCGAAGCGTGGGCGCTCGGATCATGGACGAGCGCTTCTTTCAGGGCTTTGCGGTAGTTTCGTAGCCCGGACAACCGCGATGAGAAGCCATGCACGATAGCGAGGAGGTCTTGAACCATTTCCTGTTCCGGGCTAAGACAAGGTTTCAGGTGCCGGGTCTCAGGTTTCAGGTCGAGCGCATCAGAACGCTTTGCATGGGCTAGAACTGTAAAGCAGTTACGAACCTTGTCTAAAGGTTTCCTGATTCAGCACCAGTAGCGTGCAGTGCTATAGCTCACTTTTGAATATTTTATAAAGGCTACGCCAAAGCTCCGTCAGGCGGGAGCGGTCAAACCTGCCCGCTATTATACACAACCTCCCGGAAAGCCTTGGTGCGTGCTGAGGGCAGACGGTTGAGGGCTGAGGGCTGACCGTTGACCGTTGACTATTTCCGGCAGCGGTCAGTGGTCAGCCATCGCCTCCCGGCGCGTCGCTTGTGGCGCTACGCCTCATCCCCATTCCTCCCGGTTGTAGGCGGGCAATTCCTTACGCAACTGAGGGTAGACACGGCTGCCAAGGGCAAAGTCAGCCTGGAGCAACTCCTGGAGTTCGCGGGTGCCTTCGTAAATCAGCGCCGCCCGGGCATTCCGCAGGAAACGCTCAACCGGGTACTCGTCGCTGTAGCCGTAGGCTCCGTGGATCTGAAGCGCATCATTGGCGACCTCAAAACTGGCCTCGGTGGCGTGCCATTTGGCGAGGGTCGTTTCACGAGTGTTGCGTTCGCCGCGATTCTTCATCCAGCCCGCTCGGTAGACTAACAGGCGGCTGGTGTCAAGCTTGCGGATCATGTGCGAAAGCATCCGCTTCACCAGTTGATGCTCGGCGATGGGCTTGCCAAAGGTTGAACG
>CAIRDL010000861.1 GCA_903877345.1 uncultured Oscillochloris sp.
CCTTGAGCATGGCCGGATCATCCGTCGCCTGGGGCAGCGAGGCATGGGGTTGGGCCCCCAGCGCGGTGGCCAGCTGCACCAAACGGGCGGTGCGCCGCACATCGCCCAACACCGCGTCCCCAAACTCCTCCTCGGCCCATGTGGCTGGCTCACCCATTGCCTTCGTCCTGTGGTTGTCTGTTGGAGCCGACCCACTGCCTGCTCTTCTTCCTATCCTAACACGGCCAGCACCCCCAAAAACGTTTTGGGTAAGGGTATGCCCGCAAGCGAGAGGGGGTTGGGGGGTGAGGGCTGGCGCGGCAACCGGACGTTGCATCAGCCCTGCCAAAACAAGCTCTTTGCTTGACTAACTCATCTAGGCAACGTATACTTTGATTCAGTAGTTCGGGACTGAACTACTAAGATCTAGGAAGAAACGTTGCTCACCTTACTTGATCAACTTGTCGCGCTGGGCCTCACCGAATATGAGTCCAAAGTCTATTTGGCGCTGCTCCGCGAAAATCCGGCGACCGGCTACCAGATTAGCAAGAGCGCCGGGGTGCCGCGCTCGATGGTCTATGAAGCGCTGGGCCGCTTGGAGGCACGAGGAGCCGCGTTGCATTCTGAAGACGCGAAGGTGCGGCTCTACCGGCCCGTTCCGCCGGCCCTGTTGCTCGACCGCTACGAGCGCGAGGCCCGCGAACGCACGGCTGCGCTGCGCGCCGAACTGCTGCCCCTTTACCACCAAGAGACGACGGGGCGTTTGTGGAACTTTAGTGGGCGCCGCGAAGCCCTCGCCTACGCCAGTGATCTGCTTGATGGGGCCAAGCGCGAGTTGATGCTCGTCCTTACCGATGCTGATGTTGCGGCCTTGCGCCCGCGTATTGAAGCCGCCCACGTTCGCGGTGTGCATCTGGGCGTGATCCTCACTGGTGAAGCGCCGTTCGATCTTGGTCAGATGGTGCGCCACCCTAAGCGCGAAACTGCGTTGCACCGTATGGAAGAGACGCTCATCGTGGTGGCCGATGAGGCTGAGTTCCTGATCACTAGTGGGCATCAGATCACGACGGCAACGGTGACGACGAATTTGAATATGGTACTGCTTGCGCGCCAGTTCATCTGGATGGAACTCTTCGCCCAACGGATTTTTGCCCGCTTGGGGCCAGACTTGTTGGCTCGACTCTCACCCGAAGATCAGCAGGTGCTCCATTGAAAAATGCTACACCCCCGGAGGATGCGCCCATGTCTACCTACTCGCAGATTCGTACTGAGGCTCGTACCGCCTGGAGCTTCAAGCTGAGTGACAGTTGGCTGGAGCCGCTGTTTGTCGTACTGACCTTGCTTGGCATCGGTGTTGATCTGCTACTCGTGCAGATCGGCGCTACTGATGCGCTGCAACTCACGGTTCACCTTTTCACCTATGTGGTCGGTGGCTACTATGCCGTGCGCTCCATCATCGCGGCTTTGCGCGAACGCACCATTGAGGTGGATCTGCTAATGGTCTTGGCCGCAATGGGGGCCGCGTATGTGAATGCTTGGACTGAAGGGGCCATTCTGCTCTTCCTCTTCTCACTGAGCAATGTGCTGCAGAATTATGCGATGGAGCGCACCCGTAAGGCTATCTCGGCCCTGCTTGAGTTGCGCCCCGACACGGTGACGGCTCGCCGGGACGAGACATTAGTCGAGTTGCCGGTCGAGGAGGTGCAACCCGGCGAAGTGGTGGTGCTGCGCCCCGGCGACCGCGTACCGCTTGATGGCACCATTCTGCGGGGGAGCGGGAACTTCGATGAGTCGGCGTTGACCGGCGAGTCAATGCCGGTGCAGAAGAGCGAGGGGATGCTCGTCTTGGCCGGCACGCTCAACCAGAACGGTGCCCTCGATGTCTTGGTGACCAAATCGGCCAACGAGAGTACCTTGGCGCGCATTATCGGGATGGTCAGCGAGGCCCAAGCCCGCAAGGCGCGCACCCAGAGCTTTCTCGACCGCTTTGAGCAGTGGTATGCGCTAGGCGTGATTGTCGCCGTGGCCCTGTTCATCGCCATCGTGCCCCCGCTTTTCGGCGTGCGCTTCGCTGACAATTTCTACAATGGCATGGTGCTGCTGACGGTCGCTTCGCCCTGCGCGCTGGTGATTAGCGTGCCCGCAGCGCTGCTCAGTGCGATTGCCAACGCGGCCCGCCACGGGGTACTTTTCAAGGGCGGGGCGCACCTCGAAGAGTTGAGCCGAGTCAAGGTGATTGCCTTCGATAAAACCGGCACGCTCACCCATGCCCGCCCCGAAGTGACCGATGTGTTGCCCCGCCCCGGCGTCAGCGCCGCCGAACTGCTCGCCGCCGTCGCCCGCGCCGAGATGCAGAGCGAGCATCCTATCGCCCGCGCCATTCTGGTTTACGCCGAAGAGCAAGGGGTGCAGCCGGAAGAGCCGGAGCAGTTCGAGGCCGTTACCGGCATGGGTGTCAGGGCTTCGTGGCATGGCGTCGAGACCCTGGTGGGTGCGCCGCGACTCTTCAGCCATTTGGGCCTCACGCTGCCCGACGAACTGCAGGCCGAGTTCGACCGCCTAGGTGATGAAGGGCGCGGGACGGTGCTTTTGGTGCGCCGAGGCGCGTTGTGGCTCGGCATCGTCACGGTGATGGATCGCGAACGACCTGACGCCGCCGAGAAGCTTTTGGAACTGCGAAAGGCCGGCATTGAGCGCATAGTTATGCTCACCGGCGACAATGCCCGCGTGGCCGAAGCGTTGGGCCGCCGTTTGGGGATTGATGAGGTGTACGCGGGCCTGTTGCCCGAGGACAAGTTGCGGATCATTGGCGAGTTGGGGGCCAAGTACGGCCCGACGGCGATGGTCGGCGACGGGATTAACGATGCGCCTGCGCTGGCTGCCGCCTCAAGCAGCATTGCGATGGGCGCGGCAGGCACCGACGCCGCACTCGAAACCGCCGACATCGTACTGATGCGCGATGACTTAGGCGCAATTGCCTACGCTGTCGGCCTCAGTAAGCACACCCAGCGCGTCGTTTGGCAGAACATTATCTTTTCCCTATCGGTGGTGTTAGTCTTGGTGGTGCTGACGCTCACCGTTGGGGTCAAGTTGCCGATGGGGGTGGTTGGTCACGAGGGCAGTACCATTCTGGTGGTGCTGAACGGGCTGCGGCTGTTGGTGCGTCGGGGGTAGGCTTGGTGTTTGGGCGTGCGTTAGCCCCGCTCCACTTTGCCCAAGGCAAAGGCGGAGCGGGGCTTTGTTGTTGCGTTCGGCATGGTTCACGAGCTTTACCGTCGGCGGAGGGCCGCATGGCTCCGAAGGGCGTAGCGATGCAAAATTTTGCATCGCTACGCCTCTACAATCCAGAATCCGCAAACGTCCCCACGGCCTCGATATACTCCAGCGACTGATGGCGGAAATAGGTGCGGTACAACTCCGCGTAATGCCCGCCCTGCTCAAGCAGCGCCGCGTGATTGCCCTCCTCAATGATCTGGCCCTGGCGCATCACGATGATGCGGTCGGCAGAACGCACCGTCGAGAGCCGGTGGGCGATGACGATGCTCGTGCGCCCCGCCATCACCGCGTCAAGGCCCGTCTGAATCTGCTCCTCGGTGAAGGGATCTATGCTGGCGGTCGCTTCGTCAAGGATGAAGATGCGCGGATCTTGAAGTAGCACGCGGGCCAGCGCCACCAGTTGACGCTGGCCAAGCGATAAACGCGCCCCCCGTTCCCCCACTTCGCTTGCCAAGCCCTGCGGTAAATCCGCCACCCACGTGCCGCCACCAATGCGCGTCGCTGCCGCCGCCACCGCTTCGTCTGTGGCCTCGGGGCGACCGTAGCGGATGTTGGCGGCCACCGTGCCCGTGAAGAGAAATGGCACTTGGGGCACCATCCCAATTTGACGCCGGTACTGACTCAAATCTAGATCGCGCAGGTCGTGGCCATCAATGAGCATGCGCCCGCCCTGGAATTCGTAAAAGCGGGCCAACAGCCGCGCCAGACTCGATTTGCCCGCCCCGGTGTGGCCCACCACCGCCAAACGCTGCCCCGCCGGTACTTCTAGGTTGAAATCGCGCAGCACCCAACCTGTCGCTGGCGGCACAAACCCCGACACTGCCACCTGCTCGGCTTCGCGCCGCGCCACCTGCTCGCCGTCAGCCGTTTCTGGTCGGTAGGTGAAGTTGACCGCCTCAAAGGTAATCGCCCCGTGCAACGATGGCACCGGCTGGTTCGCCCGTTGCACCACCCGTGGCTCGGCATCAATCAGCGCAAAGACGCGCTCACTCGCCGCCAAGCCCTGTTGGAACTGGCTCCAGAACGAAGCGATGCCGGTGAGCGGAAAGTAGAAGATCATCAGCCCTTGCACGAACAGGTACCACTCGCCTGCCGAAAGCGTGCCCTCAACCACCCGCGCCCCGCCGAAGTAAACCACTGCCGCCAGCGCCAATCCAGCCAGCATGTCAAGCAGCGGAAAGATTGAGTCGAAGACCAAGCCACGCTGCAAGCTCACCCGGTAGGCCAAATTGTTGGTCGCGGTGAACGCCTCGTAGACTGCAGCCTCTTGGCGAAAGTTCTTTGCCACCGCAATGCCGCTGATCGTCTCCTGAATGCTGCTATTCACCTTCGCCACGGCCCGTCGCGCCTGCTGCGAAGTTTGGCGGGCCAAGCGACGGAAGCCCAGCGCCAACAGAATGATCACCGGGGCCGTCAGAATAGTCATGAGGCCGAGGAGTGGCTGGAGCACCACCAGCACCACGGCGATGAGCAGCGCCATTAACA
>CAIRDL010000862.1 GCA_903877345.1 uncultured Oscillochloris sp.
ACGGTTTGGCAAGTTGCTGGTAGGGCTGCAAGCGCTCGATGCAGTCGGGGCAACTATCACGGCAGTCGAGCCAGAGCAGCGACTGGAGCAAATTGAAAACCTGACTCGCCTCAGGCTCATCTACGGTGCCACCCACGCGCTCAAGCAAGCGCACAACCTGGATTCTGATGTCGTCCAGCCGCCAAGCTGCCACCGCCATCACACGTAAATCAAGCGCACAGCCGAGGCGCCGTTGCTCATCCGCCCACCGTGTCGCCAGGGTCGCCACGAGGATGTCGCTATCAGGCCCGGAGCTTGGCCGCAACAATTTGCTATTGAGCGCGACCACAAGGTCACGGGTCGTGGGAATGCCATGCGACTCTAGCGCGGTGCTAAGGGCACGCAGGGTTGTGGTATGGTCGCGCAGATCCGAAGCCGCACGCGCTGTGGCAAAGGCGGCGATGAGCGCCGTGTCGGTTTGGCTGATCAGGTTGGCGACGGCTGATAGCTGATCCGCAAGGCATTCGCGGTCGCAGTGCCGTAGGCTGTCGTGCAATTGAAGGTCAAGGTCGCGGGGGCGACGCGTGATGGTCTCGACAATCCGCTGGATGAGGCCAACGCCACCGGGTGTCTGCTCAGCAATCCAGATCGCATCGCCTTCAACATCCATTGTCAGATCGTCGGGGTCAAGATCGGGGGCAAGGCGCGTCACGGCGTCGAAGAGGGTCGCACCGAGTGAGGCCGCGTAACATGCTTGGAGCCACGCGCCTAGTTCGGCGTCAGGCGCGGCCCAAAGGAGCGTGCCGCATGCAGCGAGAGCGTCGGCGACCTCCGCATCAGCGATCAGAGCGGCCAACCGTTGGCGCAACCGCCCGCTACGCTCCAGATCATCCTCCTCATCCACGCGCTGGATCTGAAAGATCACGTCCATCGTGCGCTCAGCCAAAGTGGCCCGTGTGCGTACCACCTCCTCAGCGGCGGTGGGCAGATCAACTTGGCGAGCCACAGCGGTCGCGACAAGCATCGAAAGTTCCAACTGCCAAAGCCAACCCAACTCGAAGTCGGAGAGTTCGTGGGCGTGCAAACGCGGGTCGCTTTCAAGACGGTACCGCATATAGGCGGGGACGAGCTGTTGGCGCAGCTGCGGCCAGTCGGGACTGTCAAGCAGACGTGCTGGGTCGAGAGGCGCAAAGGTAGCGCGCAGGGCATCCACACACAAGCTGAAGCCAAGGGCGGCGGGTGCGTCACCTTCGGCGAAGCGCATCCGTCGTCGCCGCTCCACACCGCCATTGAAGCGGGTTTCGGCCCGCACGCCCACAGCGGCCCGCGTTACCTCGGCCCAACTGCCAGCAGCCTGGGTGAAGGCTCGCAGATCGGTGAAGAGCGAACGCCAGGGCGAGGCAGGGGCGAGGTTGATGAGGATGGCGGGTACCGCATCCGCTGCGCCCACACGGCTCTGCGGTGCAAAGCGTGAGCGCCAAAGCAGCCGTGCGCTGCTGGTGGGCAGCACCGTTGGCGGCACAAGGGCCAGCGTGTAGGCTCTGGGCCGATAGACGAGCACTTCCTCGCCGTCAAGGGTCACCCGCCGTGCCGCTGGGTCACGCTCGACCGCAAGGTCGGCCAGTTGGATGTACGCTGCCTGACGCTGATCAACAGCGGGGATGGCAAGCCAGTGAGCTTCTTGCAACAAGTGACTGCGGGCATAGCGCTTCGAGACATGGCCGGGTGCATATTCGCTCATGCCCTGCGTGAGCGCCATCTGCTCGTCGTCGCGCAGCGGGGCGGCAGGCGCGACTGAAGCGGGGATATGCAGGGTTAGTTCGGGCAGGCTAAGCAGCGAAAAGAGGTTGGGCGTCACGAAGTCAGGCAGCGGATCGCGGGCAAGCGCATCAGACCAAGGTAGCACCGCGCCATGCTCAGTACGCTGCCAATCGCTCTCTAGCTGGCGCAACAGTGTCGGAATAACCTCAATGAGTAGTGGGCGCGGCTCTGACCAGAGTAAGGTATCGAGGACATGTTCATCGCCATCAAGACCCAAGGCTGCGTCGAGGTAGACCCGCAGGTCGCGGAGAGCGGAACCGCCAGCTAACACAGCAGCAAGGAGTTGGGCCACTGCCCGACGCTGGCCCCGTAGCCGGTCGCCTCGGTGGCGCGCATCACTACTCAGGGCGGCCCAGAGGTCAATCTGCATGCCACGCGCCGCCAGCGCAGCAGCAAGCCAGTCCATCAGCACGAAAGCGGCTTGCATCTTACGCACATACGTATTCTCCAGGGGCAAGGCAAGGGGCGGCAGATTCGGACTGAACAACCGCTCGGCGTGCTGGAAAGCCCAACGGTCGCGCCCGTAGGCCGAAGTAATGACGATCATCCAGGGGCGCATCTGACGGGTACGCCCAGCGCGCCCCTTGCGCTGGAGGAATGAGGCTAGGCTGCGCGGTGCCTTGTGCTGAATCACCGCCCCAACGGTGGGGTCGTTGAAGCCAACCTCCAGGGTGCTTGTGGCGACCACGAGGTCAACATTGGCGCGCACACCCCGGTATTGCGACGAGGTAAGGTCGAGACTCAGGGGCGTTGCTAAGTCGTGGCCGATCTGCTCGCAGGCCCACCACCACTGGCCCGCGTCATTGCGGCGGCGTAGTTCGTCACTACCTGCCCTCGGTGGCTTCGCCCGGTACTGGCTCAACACCTTGTTACGCTCGGCGTCTTGCTCAATGTGGAACCAGCGGTTGATGACATCGAGCGTGTCGGTAAAGGCGAAAATCCGTTGGCCGTAGGCACCCCGCGACACGCTGTTGCCCGCCTGATCCGATGGTGGATCGAGGATGCGGCCCAACAGCATCGCCGTCTGCACCGAGGTCGAAAGCAGGCTCGTACCCGAAACAGGGTCGCCCTTCAGCACCAGATTGTATTCCACACCTTCCTCAACCATGTCGGCCTCGGCCGGTGTGATATAGCCGACCCGCTCGACCGGCAACCCAGTAAGGCGCGCAAAGAAGGGTTCGGCCTGGGTGAGCGTGGCCGACAGTCCGACGATCACCAGCCCTTGGCCGGGGTGATGTCCACGGGCGTGACGCCATCGCCGTAGGAGGTGCGCCACCTGTGCGCCGCCAATACCCTCATACGTATGGATTTCGTCAAGGAGCAACAGCCGAGGCGGATGCGGCACACCAACGCCAAACAGGGCATGTTCCCGTGTCCGACTGAGCCGCCGGTTCAGCATTTCAGTGGTGGTAAACAGAAGCTCTGGCGGGCGGCGCACCATCTGTTCGCGGGTCAGGGCAAGCTGATCGTCGCCAATGGTTGTCTTGCATGCGGCGCAGGTCAGGCGGGCAAACTGGCCGTAGCGCCCGACCTTATTCGCCTTTATCTCGGCGAGCACATCGGCGTGACGCCAAGTAAGCTCGCCGCCACAAGTGGGACAGGCCAGCAATGGGCAGATCCAGCCATCCCTGGCCTTGGTGCGATCCCAGCCTTGACCGCGACGGGCCTCGGTGTGAAGCAGATAATCGGCAGAGACCGGTGTGTCACCGTAGTAGGCACCAAT
>CAIRDL010000863.1 GCA_903877345.1 uncultured Oscillochloris sp.
CGGGCGCATACTGTACTTAGCGTTGACCTTCCCCTTCGGGCGGCCAAGATGCGACATCAGCACCACGCCATTCGCGTCGTGCTCCAACAAGTAGCGAATAGTTGGCAGCGCAGCACGGATGCGCGTGTCATCAGTGATATTGCCCTCGGCATCTTGGGGCACATTGAAATCCACACGTACCAGTGCCCGCTTGCCTGCCCATGCCACATCGCGAATGGTCTTTTTGTTCATAAGAATGTGTTGCCTTTAGGCGCGGCAACCCACGGGCTTCCGCCGTGGGAAGAACGCCAGTTTGAGCAATGTTGCGCCAGTTTTTGGTCGCAAGACCCAGGAAGACGGCCAAACTTGTTGCATTACTGACACCATCGCTCTGCTTCGGAGCTACCCCGGCGGCGGCAATTGTAGCATATCTGCGGGCACGCGCTTTATGGTTCCGTCTGGGCGCTAAGGCTGCGTCAACGAAGGTTTCAGATTGCAGCTTTGCCGCAACAGGATGCGCTGCATTTGTCTAACCTGTAAAGCTGAGTTGAAACATGCCGCCTAAGGCACGTTTCAGCAGCGGTGGGTTTCGCTTGACGGGTGCCTTGAACAGCGGACAGTTTCGGCCAATAATTCGGCCTCCGTCGCCTTCCTGAAAATCAGCCGCAGTATTGACATTTCAACTTTAAAATGGTACAACATGAGACAGCCCCCCCTTCAAATAGTATAAGATGTAAAGGTATTGCCATGTCCAGAGCCCTTACGCTCTTCGGCATCTCCGGCTCTCGTGTTGGCCAAGCCACGGTGGTCGAGGCCCGCAGCACCATCGTTGGTGCGGCTACCAGCTGCGACATGGTCATCCATGATCGGCTCGTTCTGCCGCGCCACGCAGAAATCCGGGTCGCTCTGGATCGCTGGTTCATTCTCCCCCTCGATCCCACCGCGACCATCTTCGTCAACGGCGAACCTGTGACCGCGCAACAGCGGATCGAACCAGGGGACCTCGTTACGGTCGGCACGGCCAGCTTCAAGGCCGCCATTGGTTCGGTTGCCGAACACCAAGTGGGCGGCGTCGCACGTTGGTAGTCTGAACACACGGGTAACGAAAAAAACGCACTACCGCAAAAGGCACGCTGTCACCCTGAGCGAAGCGAAGGGTTCCGGCATCCATAGTGCCTGCCGGGACGCTTTGCTGCACTCAGCGTGACAAAGCTCACAGCGTCACTTTTGCTCCATTGCGAAAAAACCAAGGGAAGCAGCCACGGCTGCTTCCCTTTAGCTTGTATTTTGGCTTGCAGTTACCCCGCCGCATCTGCCCAGGCGTGAAAATCGGCGCTGATGCCACGGGTGAAGCCGCCCACCATTTGGGTCATCTTGTACTCCATGGTGCGCTCGCCGAGCGCCTGGAGGAACGGGGTGGGCATCAGATTGAGGAAGCCCGGAACGGGGATGGAGAGGTCAATATCAACAATGTACTCGACGGTCGTGCCATTTGACTCGGGCTGAAAGTTCGCCTCCGCCGAGAGCTTACCGGGGAAGATGACCCCATTCAAATTGTACGGAGGGCCATCATTGGCTGGCAATAAGTGAATGGCCTGGCCTGGCTCGTGATGGGCATGGAGATCGAAGATCGCCGCCATGTTGTGACCATGGCCGTCGGTTGCGCCGACAACTAGCCGGTAGCGGTCGGGAGCATAAGAGTAACAGTCGAGCGAGTCGGGTAGTAGGCGGAAGATGGCCGGTACGTCGCAGAAATACTCATAGGCGGTAGCGACCGGCGTATCAAAGCGGAAGATGTGAACAGCTTGA
>CAIRDL010000864.1 GCA_903877345.1 uncultured Oscillochloris sp.
AGCGCTGTGGCCCAGACGGCCACCCTGGTGTCGGGCTGATCACCCGGCTTGGTGGTTATTCCTTGCGCTTCAGGAGAATAACCATGACTATTGTCAGCTTGCTCATCGCCCTGCTCGTCATCATCCTGCTGCTGCCCTATGCTTGGGGCTACACGACTGATTTCCTCGGTCGCCGCTCGGGCTTCTGGCGCTCAATGCTCTATGTGTATCGCTACGGCCCTGGTTTCGAGTATATCGCGTTCGACGGACTGCGCCGCCTCCAGACCTGGCTGCTTCTGGTCGTCGGTCAGGTCATTGGGCAGCTTCAGCCGGAATTGGTGGCGTGGTTCGTTGAGTCGATCCGTAAGGCGTTGGGCTGGTAGCTCGCCTGTTGTGGCAGGGTTGTTGGCTGCGACACGCTCAGCCAACGGATTGCCAACGGACGCTGGCTGAGTTTCTAGTAGTCCGGCATGGCAAGTCGTTCACAGGCTCGCCGCAAAGAAGGCAGCGTCCTCTAGGCCCAGCACCGGGACGACCAGCGCCCGATCCAGGTAGTCGTTCCGCATCTCGCAGGAGGACTCGCCGACCAGCGCGCAACCGTGGCAGGCTGCGCCGAGCAACCAGCGTCCCTCCAACGAGTCATCGGCGGTGTGCTGCGCGCAAATCGGGTCGTTTGAACAGAGCATCGCGGTGCGGAGCGCATGGTCAAGATGCTCTTCGATCCCGCGTGCCTGTTGCACCAGCCCGCCCAGGGTGCCGCCCGAGTCGGGGCTGCCGGTGTAGAGCAGGATGCCGTAGCGTCCCCCCGCCTTATCGGCATAGATGCGCTCGCGGATCGCGCTCATGGGGTAGCCGCAGCGGAGGGCGAGCGATTGGAGCAACAGGTGCGCGAGGGTGTGCAACAGGATGTAGGGGCCACCGGGGAAATCATGCGGCACCTTGCGCTTCGCCTGCCACTGGTCGTGGCCGACGCTGAGAGCCGTGATGCGCTGCGTGACGACCGCCCGCGCCAGCCATGCCTCCACGGCTTGCGCCCGCAGTTGGAGAAAGATGCCCTCGCCGCGATTCTCGACCGCCGGGAACCACCTCGGCTCGCGGGCGATTGCGGCGCGCTCAATGTCCTGGTCATACTCGCCGTTGATGTCGGCCGCGATGGCCTCGAAGCGCGTGAAGCCGACCAGCGCGCTGACCTCGCGCAAGCGGTGCAACTGGTAAACCGCCGCAATGTTCGCGCTGACGTCGCTCAACCGCCAGACCGCCTCGGGCAGGCGGCGGGCGTGGAACTGCTCGTTGAGCGGCACGTCGTCGCCGTAGCCCTGCGGCGCGGCCAGGATGGCGTCGAGTTCGACCTGTTTGAGCGACGGCTCCGATACCACCATGCCGTTTTTCTTGCGTATGATGGCTGCCAGCACGTCCTCGTCATGGAAGGGCGCAAGGTTCGTCGCGACGTGGGGCTTCTTTTTGAAGACGTGCAGATCACCTGCATCCTCAACGGCGCTGAGATCATCCCACAGCTCCTGCACCACCGTGTCAAGCGGGCGGTCGCGCTCCGGCAGCGAGAGCACGGTCAGCACTTGCGGGAAGTAGGCGTTGGAGGCGGTGCGAATGAGCAGGCGGGCCTGCTCGGTGCAGGCTTCATTGCTGTTGGGGCCGAGCCATGGTCGCCGCCCTTTGCAGAGGCCCAACGGTTTCAGCGTGCGATCAGACGCTTCGATCATGCTGCGTTGTTTGCCGCACTCGCAGCGCACCACCAGGTCGCCGAGGTCGCCGCTGGTGCCGCGCTCGTCTAGCCAGAGTTGGCGATGACAGGGCGTGCTGCCGTGGAGGAAGAAGCGCCAGTTCAGGTCGTCAACATGGCCGTGCGAGCAAGCCGCCACAAAGCGGGTGGCGACCACTGGCAAGCCCGCGAAGCGGCCTTTGGTGAGGGCGATGCGCGTGACCAGACGCCGGGCGTGGTTGCGCTCGCCGGGCGTAAATGCCTCCTGGACGACGAACCACTCGGGGAAGCGGTAGACAACGATACCGCTTGAATCTGCGCTTGGGGTGTCGTCGGACGCGGGCGGCGCGTAGAGCTTCGGCCCCACGA
>CAIRDL010000865.1 GCA_903877345.1 uncultured Oscillochloris sp.
CGAGTTGTCGGTGGTGATTTACAATAATCACCCCGAACGCACTGATGTGCGCGATACGACGGTGGAACTTTATTATGAATTGGCCCGCCAACGGCTGCACCTCGACATCCTCAACACTGGCATGTTTGGCAAAACGATTGAAGATCTGATCTTCCAAGCGGTCGCCAACGCCTTCTCGCAGCCCATTCTCGATACGGTTTTGCTGGCTGAAGTGGTGCCCATCGAGCAATTCTTCGCCTTGCCGCAGGAAGAACGCGCCATTTTGCTGCGGGTTACACCGCTGTTTGACCCGGCAACGCCGCTGATTGCCTTTGCGGGTGAACTCGAAACGCTGTTGCGGGCGGAAAATATCTTTTTCAAGCTCGTGGCGATTACGCAGATCGCCATCCACGCCGCCGCGAACCTCGCCACTGCCGAGCCGGTGATCCGGGCGCTTTTCGCCCGCCTGCCTGGGGAAGAGCGGCTGTGGCTGCTGCTCAGCTTTAGCGTGCGCTTGCCCACCACGCCACCCGCTTGGGCACCGCTCATCGAATGGCTGACCGAACAACTGTTTAGCGAACATCCCGCCTTGGTGTATGGCGAAACGCCGAGCATTCTCCAGCGCCTCGCCGATCTCTTGCTGCTGCCCCTCGGTCTGGTTTACGGCAAAGTGGGCCAAACCATGCCGCTGATCGAACTGATGCTGCAAGATGGACTCTTGCGCGGCGATGAGCGCCTGATCGAGCGTGTCGTCGCGGGCCTCGCCGCCGTCGGCTTCTACTACCCCGAGCCGGTCTTGCGCCTGTTGGGCGACACGCTGATCGCCCGCGAGGGGCAAGCGCCCGCCGCCTTAGTGCCGACCTTGGCGACGATGCGAACGATGCACCTCGATGCGGTGGATGTGTTCATGGCGCGGCACAACCTAAGCGATGAGGTGCAACGGCGCGTGGCGGCAGCCTCCGATGTGGAGTTGGTGCGCCGCTTCATTGACTGGCTAGGGCTTTATAATCAGGTCGTCCACTCGTGCCTGTACTACCCGAAGATGCGCCGTCAAATGGCGATGGCCCTGATGGCGATGGTCGCCCGCGCCAAGACGCCCCAAGAAGTGATTGGCGCGTACACAGCCACCGCGTTTCGGATGTTGCGCGAGGCGGGTTTCAAGCTGAGTGAGTGGACGACGCCGTAGGGTGTTAGGGGAGTGGATCTTTATTAACTGTTCCGTCGTGATCCGTGATCCGTAATCCGTGATCCGTGATCCGTTGGGGTGAGGCCAATTACGCATCACGCATCACGCATCTTCCCTTAGCCGCCCCGCCCTACCCGTAGAAATCAGTAAACCCGTCTTGGTCGAGCCGCTCCAACATGCGCCGGAGCTTGGCGGCACTCGCGGGGTACGGGGCGGCAGCCAGGTGATCCGGCGTGACTAGGGCAGCCTTCCCCCACACCCGCGCCTCCAGCCCCAGACTCAGACTGAGCAACTCGGTAAGCGCCCGCCGGAGCCGGGGGGCGTCTTCGCCGCGCAAATGGGGCAGCACCTTCTGTTTCAACTGGAGATCAAAGGCTTGCTGCGGCTCCATCGTGCCACGGGCTTGCGCGACAAAACTCAGGATTGCGCCGATGGTGCGATAGCCAAAGGCATGCCCCGCCGCCGTCACCAGCGCGTGAACTGCGACGAGCATCGCCCACGTCGCCTCGTCAAGCGGGCCAGCGTAGCGCGCACGGAAGCCGGGCAGATCCACGTCGGTCAGCTCAATCACATTGGCGCGGTCGAGCAGTTTGTCGCTCAGAGCAAACGTGCTCTCGTCCACATTCACCGTCCCAATCAGGCGCAGGTTGACCGGCAGGCGCACCGGACTCCGCACCACGCCGCCGCCCGCCAGAGGTACTTCGGCTACCGGCGTGCCCAGGTCAAACGTGCCTTCAGCGGTCTCCATCGCCGAAAGCAGCGGCGCTAGGTAGTATTCGGGCCGCGCCAAGTTGAGTTCATCGAGACAGACGTAATAGGGCTGTTGCGGGTCAGCCGCCGCTGCGAGGAGAAAGCGTAGAAACGGCGTGGCGTGATAGCTGCCGGTCAGCGTGTTGAAATAGCCCAAGAGGTCGCGGGCGTTATGCCAATCAGGCTGCACGGCCACAACAAGGTAGTAGGGATTGTCGCGGCCCACCGGCACCGCATAGACCGCATCAGCGTAGAGCCGCGTCAAACGGGTCTTGCCGGTACCACTGATGCCGGGCAACAGCACCAAAGGCCGGGTCTGCAAAGCAATGTGGTAAGCGCGCAACGTCATGTCGGGCAGCGTAAAGCCGCGCTCCTTGAGGCGTTCGGCGATCACCTCAATGGGCGGGAGACCATCGAGCGCATAGGCTGACGGACGCTCGCGCATCAGGGCGACACCTGCGGGCGTATCGGCCGCAACCTGCTCCATCAGCGCTTCGTTAAGCGGCAACAACGCGAGGACAGCGGCGACGAGCTGGGCCGCGAGGTCGTCCGGCAAATTAGCCCACGGGTAGACAAAACCAGCCCACAGATAGCCCGCCCGCGCACTCGCCAAGTAGCGTTCGAGCCAGAGACCCGACGGTTGCGCCAATGCGCCCTCGCGCTCCGCAAAGCGAGCCTGCCCCACCCGCTCGATCTGCTCAACCAAGGGCTGCCAGACCGGCTGTGCCGTGGCCCAGAGTTGCCCCAAAGCAGGTTTGCGCGCCCGCCAAAGCTGCAAGCCAACCAGCACCGCCCGTTCGGCGGCGCTAACGGCCACCAAAACTCCCGCGCCGCGTGGCGGGCGGTCAAAGGCGAGCCAATAATCCGCAATGGGTTCACGTCCGGCGCGCCCACGACGGAGCGAGCGCTGGTTCTTGTAGCTTGTCTCGTAGAGCGGCCAGAAGCGCGGGTAGCGCTGCGACGCCGCCTTGTCCACCTGCGCCGCCAGCGTCGCCAGTGCCGGGTGCAACTGCGCTTGCACAGCGGCCCAACGTTCAGCGACACCTAGGACGCTCAGGGCGTCGAGGGCCGTAGCAGAGAAAAGGGGTGGCACAGCGCCGCCGTTAGGCGGTGGGGGGGTTCAGGTATCTACGGTCAGCGGGGAGGGCGTCGAGGCCGTTTGGCGACTGATCATCGTCGAGGCCAAACTGGGTGTTGAGCAATTCGAGCATCGCGTGCAATTCAGTACAAAGTTCCTCAAAGGTCAGGGCCAACAGATCGCTATCATACAACGCATCGTCCAGGCTCCACACCCGCAAAGCGGTGACGTTCTGCACGCGCACGGCCCCGGCGGAACCGAACGAAAGCAGACTATCCACGCGCAGCACATCGTCGTCATCCACCAGCGAATGGTGGAGTTCTTGGACAGCGTGGGCGATAAGGGCGAGGGCGGAGAGATCGCGCTGTTGGTTGCTGGCGAGAGGCAAATGGTAGGTCACTTCAACATCAAGCGAAGGGCCGCTGCGGGCCTGGGCAAAGAGGCGCTCATCAACAAAGCGCTCGATATTATCAAGCGAATCGCCGCCACGGAGCGAAAAGACGGTAAACTCAGGCGACCAACGAAACGCCACGACCGCCCGCAACGGCGGCTCTTGCGGACCATTATCGTCCGCAACACCGTCAGGCAAACAGGTGATACTCAAGCTCCGCCCAAGGGCGTGCGTATCGAGCAACTCCTGGGTATAGGCGATATTCAGCCCCACCCGTTCGATCGTGCCGAGCAAGACGGAAACGAAGTTCTCGTAGGTCAGCATGGGCGATCCTTACGCTTTGAATACCTTGCATTATACACCGAAGGTTCGGCAATGGCGGGTTTCGTTTTACAGGGAGCGTAGCGACGCAAAATCCTGCATCGCTGCATTTTGCGAATGAATCAACAGGCACCTAGGTGAGAACCACCTAGGTGCCTACTGGGTTGTGCGCTACATATCTGCTTTGTGGCGACCCCGGCGCGACTCGAACGCGCGGCCTTTTCCTCCGCAGGGAAACGCTCTAATCCACTGAGCTACGGGGTCATCTCGCTTCAACCGTGGGGAGTATAGCACAAGGGATGGGATTGTGCAAACTGCAGCGCGGTGACCGTTACACCCTGGGGACTACCTCCCCCAACCCCTCCGGCGGCCAGTCGAGCACCTGCCCCCGGCAGATCTGCGCCATCGGCACCTTGCTCACGTCGTAGCCGGCCAGTTCCAACGGACACTTCCCACGAATCCG
>CAIRDL010000866.1 GCA_903877345.1 uncultured Oscillochloris sp.
CTTCAGCTTGAGCTTGAGACGATTTGGGCGGCGACCGGCAAGACGATTCTCTTCGTCACTCACAATGTCCGCGAGGCTGTCGCGCTGGGCGACCGCGTCCTGCTCTTCTCGCCGCGCCCAGGGCGGATTGTGCGCGAGTTCTCCATCGCGCTGCCGCGCCCGCGCCATCTTGAGGATCACGCCTTGGTTGACCAAGCCGCCATCATCCTGACCGCGCTCCACACGACGGTGAAAGGGGAAGCCAATGGTGCCTGAACCCGCAGCGCATCCGCACCGACCCTGGTCAGCCGTTCGCACCGCCGCACTGCCCTGGGTACGGCGGCTGCTCTTCTACCTCGCTTTGCTGGCGCTGTGGGAAGGCATGGCCCGCTTGGCGTTCTGGCCGCCCTACCTCTTCCCCGGCCCCTTCATCGTTCTTGAAGCTCTGCTCGCGGGCCTCCGTAAAGGCACCTTTGTCACCGGCATTCTGATCAGCTTACAACGGCTCGCCGTCGGCTACGGCATCTCCGTGAGCCTCGGCCTAACGCTGGGCTTGCTCCTTGGGCGCAACAAAATGTTGGCAGAGACGGTCGGTTCGCTGGTGCTGGGGCTTCAGGCGCTGCCGAGTGTCTGCTGGCTGCCGTTGGCAATCCTTTGGTTTGGGCTAAGTGAACGAGCGATTATCTTCGTCGTGGTGCTTGGGGCGCTCTTTGCGATCACGCTGGGGGTGGAAGCGGGCGTGAAAAATACGCCGCCGCTCTACCTCAAGGCAGCGCGCAACCTCGGCGCACGAGGGCCAGCGCTTTACACGCAGGTATTGTTACCCGCCGCGTTGCCCGCTATTCTCAGCGGGCTAAAACAGGGCTGGTCATTCGCCTGGCGCTCGCTGATGGCGGGCGAACTGCTGCTCTCGTTCACACTGAGCCTGGGCAACCTGCTGCAAATGGGGCGCGATCTCAACGATGCGGCGCAAGTCATGGCGGTGATGCTGCTGATCGTCATCGTCGGGGTCAGCATTGACCAGATCGTCTTTGCGCCTATCGAGCGCCGCGTCCGTGAGCGTTGGGGGCTTGCCCCCTGAGGGTGCGGCGTTGAGGCCGCGCTGGCGTGGTATACTGGCGCGTCACTGGCTGGCGGTCTACGCCAGCCAGTGTGGTGTCGCTGGAGGAGTATTGCGTGCGCATTCGGCCCACGCAAGATGAGGAACAGCACGATGTCCGTTCAACACTCGATTAACGCCCAGACCCGCACCGTCATTGGTAAGAAAGTCTCGCTCTTACGCAAGCAGGGTCTGATCCCCGCCACCGTCTACGGCAAGGGCTTTACGCCTGTCAGTGTTCAGCTTGAGGATCGCGCTTTCAACTTGATGTACCGCAAGGCTGGCCGCACCTCTCTGATTGACCTCTTGCTTGACGGTGCCCGCACCTCCGTCTTCGTGCAGGCGGTGCAGCGCCATCCCCTGAGCCGCAACATTATCCATATTGATTTCAAGGTGGTGGATCTGAAAGTCGCCATCCACGTTGAGGTGCCCATCAGCGCCATTGGCGAGTCGCCCCTGGTCGCCCGTGGTGACGCCCTGCTCAACCACGCGCTCAGCTTCGTGCTGGTCGAGGCGCTCCCCGCCGAGTTGCCCCAACACATTGATGTGGATGTGAGCGGTCTCGACGCGATGGATAAGAGTATCCACGTGCGCGACATCAAGGTCGCCGGGAGTTACAAGATTCTCACCGATCCCGAAGCGGTCGTGCTCTCGTTGGCGCAGGTGCGTGCGGTTGAGGAAGAAGCGGTCGTTGAGACGCCCGCCGAACCCGAGTTGATCCGACGCCCACGCGAGAGTGATACGGAGTAAGGCAGGGTTTTAGGGGCCGGGCGTCAGGTTGCAGGTCGAACGGATCAGGCTACACAGCGCATTCTGATCAGTTCGGCCTGCAAGACAAGGTGCGCAGGTACTTGACAGCTTGAGCAAAGGCACCGCGTCCTGTTGCGGCAAATCTACAACCTGACCCCTAACCCCTGACTCAGCCTTCTCATTCCAAATAACCGTGGAGCCGCGCCCCCACGCTGGGGTGTCGCAACCGCCGCAGCGCATCAGCCTCAATTTGGCGCGTCCGCTCGCGGGTGATCCCAAAGGCGAGTCCAACTTCCTCAAGGGTGCGCCGTTGTCCATCAAGCAACCCATAGCGCAACTGGAGGATCTTGCGCTCGCGTTCGGGCAAATCATTCAGGGCCGCCCGCAATTCGACGTATAACATCTTTGCTGCCGCAAGTTCGATGGGCGCCTCACACTGCTCATCGGCCAACAGTTCGCCGACGCGCCCATCCTGCTCGTGGTTGAAGGGTTGCTCAATCGAGATGGGCTGATTCGCCGCCTGCAACAGCCGCTTGACCTTTTGCAGGCTCATGCCCAGCGCCTGAGCCAGTTCCTCCGCCGTGGGCTCGCGCTCAAACTGCTGCTCCAGCCGATAGATCGCCCGACGCAATTGCCCCAGCGCCTCACTGAGATGCACCGGCAGGCGGATCAGCCGACTTTGTTCGGCAATCGAGCGCGTCACCGCCTGCCGGATCCACCACGTTGCGTAGGTACTGAAGCGGTAGCCGCGCGTGTAGTCAAACTTTTCGACCGCCCGCATCAGGCCAATATTGCCCTCCTGAATCAGATCCATAAACGCCATCGCACTACCAAGATACTTCTTAGCCACGCTGACCACCAAGCGTAGGTTCGCCTGGATCAGCTTGCGCCGCGCCTCCTCACCGCGCGCCACCTCCTGTTCAAGTTCGAGCCGCTCACGACTGGTGCTGTCCGTCGCGTTGTCCAAGCTCAGGCGGGCCATTTTCCCGCGATGGATCAGGATAGCGAGGTTCCGTTCTTCCTCAACTTTGAGTAGAGCGACTTGGCCGATCTCATGCAAATATAATTGGATCGAGTCCTCGACAGGTTCGCTGTCGGGACGCTCAGGTTCCTCAATCTCCGCGACCTCCCACGTCGCCGCTGCATCCTGATCACCCACGGGCAAGGCTTGGACTAGAACTGTAGCGTTATGGGTAGCCCGACGGAAGGTATTCATGGCAAAGATCCTCTTTAGGCGCTTCAACCTTGGGCGGCGACTGAATAACAGCAGTAGTAGCTATTCTATAGTTTGCACAGCATTTGTCAAGTCTCAATTTGTCCAGTGCTGGGATACGCGATCTTGGGCATGCTTTGGGTAAATGCACCGCGTCCTGTTGCAGCAAAGTTGTAATCTAAAAGCTAAAACATGGTTCGTGGGTGCTTTACAGTTTCAGCTTGTGCAAGGCGTTCTGATGCGCTCGACCCCAACCCCGAACCCTAAAGCCTGAACCCTGAACCCTATGCGCCACCTTCAGCAGGCTTTGTTTAAAGGTCTAAGCTTCGCAGCACGGCCCTGGCTGGCGGTGCCGCTCTACCTGATTGGTCTGGGCCTCGGCCTCCTCCAGAGTTGGCCGACGGCGTGGGCCGGGGCCGCTGGGCCGCTGTTAACGCCAATGGCCCTCGGCGAGACCGACGCTTGGCTCCGGTTCGGCTTTAGCGTCGGCGGCCCAACCCTTGGCGGCGGGCTGTTGCTCTGGCTGTCTGGCGCACTTCTTGCGGTGTTTTGTTACGCCAGCACGTACAATCTCTTTAGCGGCGGCGCGCTGAGTGTCATGGCGGGCCGTCGCAACTTCAAAGCTGGTTGCGCCCGTTTCTTCTGGAGCTTCACCGGCCTCGGGATTCTGCTCATGCTCCTCGCCCTATTCGCTCTCGTCGTCGCCGTTCTCGTCGGCACCTTCGCCGGATGGGGGCCGGGGGTGGCCGTTGCGCTGATCCTCCTCCATCTCGTCAGTCTCGTGGGCGAGTATGGGCGGGCCGTCGCCATCGTCACCGAGCAGCGCCACCCCTTCGCGCTGCTTGGCGGAGCCGTCGGTTGCCTCAGACGGCACCTGCCGGGCGTGTTGGCCCTCACCGTCTTGGGGCTTTTGCTCCACTCAGGGGTGGCGGTGCTCACAGGTAGCCTAGGCGAGCGGGTCGGCTACGCCGCACCTCTGGTGCAACAGAGCGCCGCGCTGGCCTGGGTCTGGGTGAAGCAACTCCGTCTGGGCTGGGCTTTGGCCTACGTCACAGCCACCAGCCCCGGATCGGCAGACCTTCGACTTGAATCGCACGCGGGTACCCACCCGCTCTGAAGCGGAGCGGGCGCGCTTCCGCTTCAGCATATTTAGTGGAGCAGCGCATGCTCACCCAGTATGATGTTGAGCGCGTTTTGCAGAGCTACGACCTCGGCTCCGTCCGTTCGGCCCGCCCCGCGAGCCACGGCGTGGTCAATGAGACCGCTTTCGCCGAGACGAGTGCGGGGCGCTTTGTGGTGCGGCGCAACCAGCGTAAGCTCGGTCGCACCTCTCTTGAACTGCGTCACCGCCTGCTCGGCTGGCTCCGCACCCACGGCTTCCCCGCCCCTCGCCTCATCCCCGCCCGCTCCGGCGAAACGGCGGTCGAACTCGACGGACGGCTGTTCGAGGTCTTCACTTTCATTGACGGTGACGAATTCAACCCCGACCGGCCCGCCCATTTGATCGGAGCGGGTACCATCCTGGCTGGCTACCATAGTGCCATCATTGGCTTCCCCGACCCGCCAGCCTACCAAGGCCCCCGCTACAGCACCTCATCTCTTCCTGGCCTGATTGAACGCGCCATGCAACGCGATGTGATGGGCGACCTCACCGAGCCGCTCAACTGGTACGACCGACGGGCCGTTGATCTGCGGAAAGCGCTCTCGGAAACGGCGTATATGGCCTTGCCCCACGTCCTCATCCACGGTGATGTTCACCGCGACAACCTGATCTTTCGCGGCGACACCGTGGCCGCCCTGATTGACTTTGACCAAGTGACAACTGACGCCCGCCTCGTTGATGTTGCCGACGCCCTCGTAGACTTCGCCGTTGGGGCTGCGCCTACCGACTGGTACCCTTGGGGCGTTTATGCCGGGCCGCTTGACGCCAATCGGGCCAGAAACTTGTTGCTTGGGTATTGCCAAATCGCCCCGCTCACGCCCGCCGAGCGCATGGCGCTGCCCGCGCTGGTCGAGGTGATTTGGCTTCAGGGCAACCTCCGCCGCGTCCTCATGACCCTCGATGCCGAGCCTGACTATCACCTCGAGGTGTTGGGCCAGGGTCGCCGCCTCTCCTCTTGGCTTCAAGAGAACCGCAAGGCGCTTGAGGTGGGCTAAGGTTTTAGCTTGCAGTTTTGCCGCAATAGGACGCGGCGCGTTTGTCCAAACGGTCAAGCTGGTTTGCTCCTTGAGGTCACTTGTGGTTAATCAAAGCGTCAATCTCCAAGACTTTCTCGTCCTCGGCCCCTGTTGTGGCGTGCTTCTGCTGCTCGTCCTCGTCGGCGGCGGCATCCTCCTGATGCTCCGCGCCATGAGCCGCCCACCCTCAGAGCGCTAACCGAAGGCCCAAAACCTAGCGCAGCTACGCGGTGCCGTTCCCCAACGGCACCGCGTATTGTTATTAAAACTTATCTCTTTGCCTAAGAATGTGGCCTTGACATACCCCCAGGGCGTGGGTATAGTCAAGATACTAACAATCTGGCTCAAGAAAGTTAATATCCTCCTAGCTCCCCAGGAAGGGACCACGATGGCCCGCATCTATAGCAACATCACCGAACTCATCGGCAACACGCCCCTCGTCCGCCTAGGCAAAGTCAACCCCACCCAGGCCACCGTCGTCGCCAAGCTCGAGTTTTTCAACCCCGCCAGTAGTGTGAAGGATCGCATCGGCCTGGCGATGCTTGACGCCGCTGAGGAGGCAGGCTTGATTACGCCCGGCGTGACGATTTTGGTTGAGCCGACCAGCGGCAATACTGGCATCGGTTTGGCTTTCATCGCCGCCGCCCGTGGCTATCGCCTCATTCTGACCATGCCCGAAACGATGAGCGTGGAGCGCCGTAAGCTTTTGCGCGGCTACGGAGCCGAGTTGGTGCTGACTCCCGGAGCCGAAGGCATGTCCGGGGCAATTCGCCGCGCTGAGCAGATCGTCGCCGAACTGCCAAACAGCTTTATCCCGCAACAGTTCAAAAACCCCGCCAATCCAGCGATCCATCGGCAGACTACCGCCGAGGAGATCTGGCGCGATACCGATGGCGCGGTAGACTTCTTGGTTGCGGGTGTCGGCACTGGCGGCACCATCACTGGTGTTGCCGAGGTGCTCAAGGCGCGGAAGCCGACGTTCCAGGCGATTGCAGTTGAACCGACCGCCTCGCCCGTGCTGTCGGGCGGCAAGCCTGGCCCTCACAAAATCCAGGGCATCGGGGCTGGTTTCGTGCCCACCGTGCTCAACGTCAGCATCATTGACGAAATTGTGCAGGTGACGAACGAGGATGCCGTGGCGACGGCGCGGCGCTTGGCGAAAGAGGAGGGGCTGTTGGTGGGCATCAGCAGCGGTGCGGCGGCCTGGGCGGCCCTTGCGGTCGCGCAGCGCCCGGAAAACGCGGGCAAGCTCATCGTCTTTATCGCGCCAAGCAACGGCGAGCGCTACCTCAGCACGATTCTCTTCGCCGAAGAGGA
>CAIRDL010000867.1 GCA_903877345.1 uncultured Oscillochloris sp.
CCAGGGTGCCTACCGCATCGGCGGGTGGGAAGCGAAGGAGCCAGAAGCGACCATCACGCTGCCCGCTTTCTGGTTGGCTCGCTATCCCATCACGGTCGCACAATACGCACCCTTCGTGGCCGAGGGCTACGGCGAGGATGCCGAACGCTGGTGGACAACGGCAGGTTGGAAGTGGAAGCAGAGCGATCCGCCAACGATGCAGCCGTGGGGTTGGAATGACGAGAGGTACAGCGGCGCAAACCAGCCAGTAATTGGCATTTCCTGGTACGAGGCAACCGCCTACTGTGCGTGGCTCAGCGCGCAGACGGGGTACGAGCTACGCCTGCCCACCGAGGCGGAATGGGAGGCGGCAGCAGCCTATGACGCCCAGATGCAGCGTCGGAACTACCCGTGGGGGCCAGAGGAACTGACGCCGGAGCGGGCAATCTACGAGGCAAGTAAGCTGGATCGCCCAGCACCCGTGGGCTGTTGCCCGTCGGGTGTAGCGGCCTGTGGCGCACTGGATCTGGCGGGGAATGTGTGGGAGTGGACGACGAGTAGCTACGAAGGCTACCCAGCGCAGAGCGGTACGCGGGCAAACGATTTTACACCTGATGATTCCGATGTACCGTTGCGGGGTGGTAGTTATTTGGAAGGTAGTACATACGTGCGCGGGGCGTACCGCGTCTTCGACCTCCCGCGTGACCGCGGCAGCTTCAGAGGGGTTGCGGGTCGCCAGTCATTCTCTCCGGATCGATTCTGGATTCTGAATCCTGTCTTCTGTGTTCTGGTGCGGAAAGGGTGTTCGGATCGCGATTTTTTTGGGGCACGGAAAAGCTGAGGGCTGACAGCTAACCCCTCACCCGACCCCCTGACCCTGAAGGGCGAAGCCATTGCCTGACATTTTCGATAACATCAACGCGCATCTGCTCCCGGCGCTCCGCACGGTGCTTGCTACGGCCCACCGCCTTGATGTCGCAGTTGGCTACTTTAACCTCCGTGGCTGGGATAGTCTTGCCCCTGCGGTCGCGTCGTTTTCTGGGGCTGACGCTGGCTGTTGCCGCCTAATCGTGGGCATGCAGCGCCCGCCAGATGAGGTGATGCGCGCCGCTGCCCTTCTCTTCCTTGAGCAAAAGCCACGCACCTGAGACGCTAGAGGGGTAGAGCTGCTATTTGTATACACGTATACCTATTGATAGGTATACGTGTCGAGGCAAGGTCTCACGCGAGCGGCTTCTTCCCATACTTCACGAACAGGTCGTTCAGCGCCTCGGCGAGTAATGCCTGTCCCGTGCGGTTCTCGTCAAGCGCGAGTTGTCGGAGCTGGCGCGAGACGAGCGGATCGAAGTGTCCCCCGATGAGCTTCGTTTGCTGGCGGCTGGGCCGTGCTTCCTTGTCGGCGTCGGCGGTTGCCAGTTCCTGAGCAGCCGGTATCGGTGGTGGTGCCTTCTTGCCGCTCGCTTCGTGCAGAGCGGCGGAGAGGCTTGGTTTTTTGGTTGCCATATTTTTAGCCTACAGCTAGAATCATATAGGTGTACGAGCGTATACACCTATATGATTATACACGCTGTGCAAGCCACTGGTACAGCTGCGTGATTTCCTCAGCGGCCTTGCCGCCCGGCTCGTACTCCTGCGCCGTCTGGCCTGCGGTGAGCGCATGCTGAAAGGCGGCGCGCTGGCCGATATGGATGGGAACGACGGGGACGCCGTACCCAATGACCGCCTGTTCCGCGTCCTGGGCCAAAGACCCGCGCGGCGGTACGGCATTCAGCACCACGGCGGAAGGCTTTTGAGCAAGTTTCGCCAGGTCGATGCTGCTGCTGATGGCGCGCAGGTCGAGGATGGCCGGGCGACAGGGGATGAGGATGAAGTCAGCGGCCCGCGCGGCAGCGAGCGCCGCGCTTTCTGAGTGGGGGGCGGTGTCGATGATGACGAAATCGGCTCCGCTGGTGTGCGCCGCGTCGAGCACCTTTTGGAGCCGAGAGGCTTGCGCGGATACGACGACGGGTGTTTCCGCCGCACGGCTGTCTCCCCATCCCGTGGCGCTCGCCTGGGGGTCGAGGTCGATGATGGCGGCGGATTTGTGGTCTCGCTCGGCAGCAACGCCGAGGTGGAGCGCCAGCGTGGTCTTGCCGGCCCCGCCCTTCTGCGAAATGATGGCGATGACTTTCATGGGAGGTCAGTCCTATACGTGTATACACGTATATAATTATAGATGTCGCACATGATAGGGGTAAACGTCTTGATTTGTCAATTCTATAGATGTATACACGTATAGAATGAGCGAGGGAGCCTGTCGGAGAGACCTGTGAATAGCGCATCACAAAGCCAAATCCGGTCTTTTGGCTTATGGCTCTGTGACGCCTAACCCCACGCTCCGACAGGCTCCTAGGTACGCACCACATGGGGGCACTGTATGCGAGCCGACACCTGCACGGTCAGCCCAACGGTGTCCAAGCGGGGGTGCAGCGCGGGTACCCGGCTCACCTGGATAGGGGGTATCCAAATTGGAGGGAGGTAGCCAAGATACGTGTAAACTAGGAGGGAACGATTGCGCGGAGGAAACGACTGTTTGATGGCTACGAATGTGGTCAACATGGCGCGAAAACCAGTCCGCTCTGGTTCATGCCCCCGCTTCTGCGTATTCCAACGGCAAAAGCGTCCTCTTCTTCCACGAAAGCGATTCCTGTTTGGACACGTAGCTCGGCGGTACCCCATCCATTCCCTCCGTCTCCATGTGCCTGCGTAGGTGGTACGCTGACTCGTAGGATACGGTACCCACCACCGCTGGGGGCAACGGAGCACCGCGTTGCGCCGCCGGTCGTGGCCTGCCCATGAGGAGAAGTCTACCCATGACTAAACCGTTGCCACCCCCTGATCAGCCCGATGGCGCAACGGCAAGCCCCACCGATGCGCCATCCCTGCCGATACCCGAACCGTCGCCACCTCCTGACCAAGCGAAGGCGCTCATCAAGGCCGGGGTCGCCCAGATCGCCGCGACCCTCCAAGAGCACGACAAGATCCCCC
>CAIRDL010000868.1 GCA_903877345.1 uncultured Oscillochloris sp.
CTTTGCCCTGGCGCAACTTATGCACGCGAATCGGCTCACTGATGCTCGTGCCAATGGTCATCCGTGGGTTAAGCGAGGCATACGGGTCTTGAAAGATCATCTGGATGTGGCGGCGTAGCGTGCGTAGTTGCTCGCCGCGCAACTTGGTGAGATCGGTGCCCTGAAAGCGCACCGCGCCAGCCGTGGGCCGGTAGAGTTGAAGGATCGCCCGACCCGCGCTGCTCTTGCCGCAACCTGATTCCCCGACGAGGCCGAGAGTCTCGCCGCGCTTGATGCAGAAACTAAGCCCATCAACCGCCCTCACCGTACCGACGCGGCGCTGGAAAAGCAGCCCCCGCGTCACCGGGAAGTACAGCTTGAGGTCAACGACCTCAAGCTGTGTTTCAGCGGCGCTGTCATTTGGGGGCACGGTGGGTATGCTTCCCAAAATCTAATCCTAGCCCAACAAATCCAGTTGCGCTCGCGCATAAGCTGCCAATTCCGCCGCCGTGATCCCACCAGATCCCGGCACGGGGGTGTTGGGGACGAGGCGCGCAAGCTGGAACAAGACACTCCGCAGACCCCGCCGCGCCTCGGTACGGTTGCCCATCTTCTGCCAGATTCCGGCCATCCCCAAACTGCCCATCACCCACGCCGCATCCAGATAGACGCTGCGCCGATAAGCACTCAGGGCGGCGTCAAGTTCGCCCGCGTGCTCAAGGATTTGCCCCATCAGGAAGTGCGCCTCGGCCCGCAGTGGGGTGGCCGCCAATGTTGTTTCAGCCGCCAAACGGGCGCTCGCCCACTCACCCCGGTTCGCGGCAGCCCATCCCGCCGCCAGCGGATCGAGGAACGGCGCGGTTGCCGTTACAGGTGGCACCGGCGTTGCCAAGAGCGTTGCGACTCGCTGCGCCAGATCTGTATGGGGCGGTGGCTTGAGTGGGGCCGTTGGCACTTTGACGGGTGGTACATACGGCGGCGGTAAAGCCACCGCAGGTCGCCCCGGATTCACCGTCACAAAGGCTGGGGCGCTCAGCGGTTTCCGATAGAGCACCGCCCCCGGCAGGTTATGCGTCTCGAAGGCCCGGTAGGTCTCGGCGTTCGGCTCGGCATGGCCCACCACCAGCCATCCGCCCGGAGCCAACGCGCCGTAGAAGCGCTCGGCCACTTGTCGGGTCGTCGCTTCGTCAAAATAAATCGTTACATTGCGGCAGAAAATCAGATCCATGGCGACCGTCCCGTTTGCCACTTGGGGATAGCAGGGTTCGGCTAAGTTGAGCGGGACGAAGATCACTTGGCGGCGCAATTCGGGCAGCAGACGCCAACGAGGGCCATCGGGGAAGAAGAAGCGTTCCCGCACCGCCTCGGGGGTCTCGCGGAACGACCACGAGCCGTAGAGCGCCTCGCGGGCGCGTTCAAGAAACTTGACGTTGAGGTCAGTCGCCAGAATGCTAACCTGCCACGTCTCATTCCGTGGCAGTGCGTCGGCTAGGGTCATCGCCAGCGAGTAGGGTTCTTCACCCGTCGCACAGCCCGCGCTCCACAGGCGCAGGTTGTGAACCAAACCGTGCCGTTGGATCAAGTCGGGCAGGATGCGCTCGCGCAAAGCGGTGAATTGGGCCCCGTTGCGGAAGAAATAGGTCTCACCAATCGTCAACTGGGCAATGGCTTGCTCCCAGAGCGATCCGCCCTCGGCCATGCGCGTGTAGAGCGCCGCGAGGTCTTCTACGCCGATCGCCCGCGCCGCCTGACTCAAACTATGCACCAGGTCGCTGCGCCGTCGTTCGGGATAGGCGAGACCGGCCCGCGTCAGGAGCATGGCGCAGAAACGTTGGTAGAGTTCATCGCTGAGTGGCAGATCCATCAGGATTGGCGCTCCGAACGGACACGGATCTGCTCGACGCCCGCTGTGGTGGTGAGCACCGCCGCCGCCAACCCGCCGAGGGGCAAGGTCAGCATGACCGCCCCCGCCGCCCGCGCCGCTTGGGGCATCCCATAGACCACGCAAGTGGCCTCATCCTGCCCAAAAGTGGCGGCGCCAGCTTGCCGCATCCGGGCGAGGCCAATGGTGCCATCGTCGCCCATGCCGGTCATAATCACACCAACCGCCCGTGCCCCGTAGGCCCGCGCAGTCGTCTCGAACAGGAGATCGGCACTTGGGCAGTAGCGATCTTCAGGCCGACAAGGTTGCTGTTTTACGAGGTTGCGCCCGCTGACGATGATGTGGGCATCGTCAGGCGCAAAATAGACCCGCCCAGCTTGGAGGCGGGTCTCGGTGGTGACGATCTGCGTCGGGAGTGGCACCACCGAGGCGAGCCAGTCTACCAGGGCGGTGGTAAAGCCACGGGCAATGTGTTGCACCACCAAGATAGGCAAGCCGAAGGTCGGCCCCAGCCCCGCCAGGAAGGTCTGGAGCGCCGCAGGGCCGCCGGTTGAGGCGGCCACGGCCACGACCTCGGGTACGACGCCGGTGCCAACCATTGGGGGCGGCGTAATTGGGGGGAAAACGCGGGGCGCGTGGCGCGTCACCACGCGCACCTTCGCCATCAGGCGCAACATCCGCAGGAAGGCTTCGCGCTCGGCGGTGCCGGTAGCGCTCATCAGACTGCCCGGCTTGCGCACGACCGCCAGCGCCCCGGCGGCGAGTGCCTGGATCGAGCGGCGTTCGCCATCGCCCGAACTATTGCTGAACATGACAATGGGCGTTGGGCAGCGCTGCATAATCTGCCGCGTAGCCTCGTAACCGTCCATAATGGGTAAATGTACGTCCATCGCCACGATGTTCGGACGCATGGCGAGGGTCGAACTCACAGCAGCCCCGCCATTGTCGGCGGTGCCGACAACGGTAAAGCCACCGGCGGCGCGGATCAGAGCAACGATCAGTTCACGCTGGGTGGGCGAGTCCTCGACGACAAGCACCCGGATAGGCTGCTCCATGACGTTCCCGCTAGTTTAGTAGGTACCACCCGCACGGGCGGCCAGGGCTTCAGGATCGAGCACGACCACCGACTCATCACGATCACGTAACAAGCCGACGACCAGCGTACTGTGGTGGGTAAGAGGGGAGAAGCTATCGAGCGTAAAGCGCCGGACGGCGTCTACCTCATCAACAAGCAGGCTGAAGGTGGGGGTGCCGTTGCCCATGACGATCACTTGGCAGGCGAGGTTGACGGCAGACGGCTCACCCAACACCACCCGCCCATTCAAGACGGGCAGGAAGGTACCTCGCAGGTTGATCAGCCCGCACAAGGTCGGCGGTGCATCCGGCACCATGGTTAGCGCGGGCAGGCGCACCACTTGGAGCACCACGCCAAGGGGCAGCGCATAGGTCTGGCGACCCACTTTGAAGGTGACGACCAGCGGGACATTATTGGGGAGGGTCGGCGTTTCGGTGATCATAGCAACTCGTTTCCCAACGGCGCAGCGACCCATGTTAGATCAACTGAGCAATTGTATCCAACAACGTCTGTTGGTCAAATGCACGCTTGACAATATACGCATCAGCGCCCGCTGCCACGCCCCGTTCCCGGTCGGCAGGACTGTCGAGGGAAGTCACGAGCACGACGGGGAGGTGCCGCAGTTTGGTGTCGGCCCGCACCTGGGTGGTCAGATCGAAGCCGTTGAGCCGTGGCATGTCAATGTCACTTAACAAAAGATCGCAGCCCCCGTTGTCACTCAGCCGCCGCAGCGCCTCAAGGGCTTCCTGCCCATCAGTGGCGAGACAGACTTTGTAGCCTGCCGCTTCGAGGATGTTCTTCTCCAGGGTGCGCGTTGTGATCGAGTCGTCGGCGACGAGGATCATCGGCACACGGCTTACCTTCTCATGGGCCTCCTCCACCCCAAGCGCACGCTGCGCCCCGGCGGTGGCCCGCACCAAGTCAACGACATCCAGAATGGGCACTACGCGACCATCAGCCAGGATCGTCGCCCCGGAGAGAAAACGCACGCGGGTCAGCGGCATCGGCAACCGATGCACCACCAACTCCTGTTCGCCGAGAATAGCATCAACCAAACAGGCCACTTGGCGGTCGCCGCTGCCCAAAATCAGCACGAGGCCCTGCATACTCGTGGCCGAACGTTCCCCCGCTAGGCCCAGAAGATCTTTGAGCGTGGCGAGAGGCAACGGACGTCCGTCGTAGCGCAGCACTGGTCGCCCTTCCAGCGCCTGGATCTGGCCTTGGGTCGGCATGACGATGCGCTGCACGGCGTCAAGCGGCAGCACGTAGGTGCCGTCAGCCACACGCAACAGTAAACCGTGAGAACTGGTGAGCGACAGTGGCACATCAATGGTAAAGGTCGTGCCGAGGCCCGGGCGGCTCCTGACGGTGGCGCGCCCGTGCATCCGCTCAACCCGTGAACGCACCACATCCAGCCCCACGCCGCGCCCCGACATGGCACTGACCGTCTGCCGGGTGGAGAAACCGGAGAGGAAGATCAGGTCGGAGAGTTCGGTCGCATCGGCGCGTTCGGCCTCCACCGTGCCCATCAGCCCCAAGCTCACGGCGCGTCGCTTGATCGCCTCAAGATCGAGACCACACCCGTCGTCCTCCAGCACCAGCGCGAGGCGGTCGCCACTCACGGCGGCGCGCAGCGTGACGGTGCCGAGCGCGGCTTTCCCGGCAGCGGTACGCACCACCGGGGGTTCGATCCCGTGGTCAATCGCGTTCCGCAACAGGTGCATAAACACCTCCCGCAGATGTTCAAGCACTTGCCGGTCAGCCTCCGCGCCCTGATCTTCCACCTCCAGGATGGCCTGTTTCCCCGCAGCGCGGGCCATCTCGCGTAACTGGAGGCGCAGCGGTTTCACCAAGGTGTCTAGCGGCAACATGCGGGTGCGCCGAATCTGGGCGTGGAGTCGGTCGGTGACGGCGGCGAGGCGGGTCTGATCTTCGTTCGCTTGGCGGGCCAACTGCCCCAAATTCACCGTTAGCTCGCTGATGAGGGTATTAGCCTGCTCCAAGGCTTCCAACAGAGCCTCATGTTCAATTCCGGCTCGTTGTGGGCGTGCCCCCGGCAACCCGAGCAGGGCCAGCCGCCCATCGTTGCTGGTGGTGTGGCCGTCAAGGTGATGCACCACCGGCTGAATAGCGGGTTCAAACTCACGCAGGCGGTTGATTGTCGGACTGATCCGTCGCCACATCCGTCCCCAGCGGGCGGGCAGATCGTGCAGGCTCTGGGTTTCGCGGGCCAATTGGCGGGCGCGCAACGAACAGGTCATCAGTTCGCCTGCCTCATTCATAAGGCCGTCAAGCACCCCAATCGTCAGCCGCACCGTCTCCTCACCGATGAAGGGCTGATTGCCACGCGGACTCCCGGCAGTCTCAGGTGGCGGCTCACTCCGGCGCAGCGGATGCGGGGGCATCTCGGCGGGTGGTGGCAGCGGCGGCGTAACGGGGGCAGGCACCGCGAGGGCCACCGGGGTCGGTACCGCGAGGGCCACCGGAGCAGGCACCGCGAGGGCCACCGGGGCGGGCACGGGCGGTGCGCTGGCCGCATCGGGTTTAGGTGCGCTGGCCGCATGCTGGCGCGCCACCCGACTCAGCGTTTCCAGCAACGCACTGTAAGCGCTTGCGTCGGGGTCATAGCCGGGGGCCGCCTGTTCCATCAAAACACCGATGGCGTCAAGCGCCGCATAGACCGGATCACAGACGTCGGGCGTCGGGTTCAAGCTGCCCTGACGCAGCGCGGCAAAGATGTCCTCGACCTGGTGGGCGATCTGCTCAATGGACATCAGCCCCGCTGCCCGCGCCCCACCTTTAAGGCTATGCGCCTCACGGAAGAGTTGGTCGAGCTGAGCGCGGCGGTCGGGATGCTCAGGCTCCCGCTCCAAGTCAAGCAGCAGTTCACCCACCGCCTGACGATGTTCCGCTTGCTCTGCCCGAAAAGCGGCAAAGACGTGGGCCATAATATCGGAGTCTGAGAGCATAGCTACCTACCTGGTACGCTGACGGCTGACCGTTGAGGGCTGAGGGCTGAAGGTTGAAGGCTGAAGGTTGAAGGCTGAAGGCTGAAGGCTGAAGGCTGAGGGCTGCCCCCTGCCCCCTGCCCCCTGCCCCCTGACCCCTGGCGTCTATCAAAGCCGATAAGCCGCCACTACCTTCTGAAGGTTCAGGGCGAGACTATGGAGATCCTGGGCGGCGCGTTCAGCCTGAC
>CAIRDL010000869.1 GCA_903877345.1 uncultured Oscillochloris sp.
TGATGATGCCACTGATGACATCCGCACGCGGGCTTTGGGTGGTTGCAATCAGGTGAATGCCGGTGGCGCGGGCGCGGGCTGCAATATCGGCTAACAGTTCCTCGGTGGCGGTACCAATCGTCTGTGACCCCATCCCCGGCAGCTTAATGCGCTTCTTCGCCAGCATGGCGTTTGCCAGTTCCTCAACCACCACGAGGATATACGGCCATTTCTCTTTCCGGGTGCGGTTCCACTCGTCAATGTCCTCGGCGGTGTTCTCCATCGCCTCGGCGCGGCGTTGCATCTCGGCCTGGATACCAAGCAAGAGCAGCGGCAGATCTTCGGCTCGATTCACGTAATGCGCGCGCGCCAGGTGCGGGATGCGCTTGTACTTGCCCAGCGTCATACCGCCCTTGAGGTCGGCAAGCACCACCTTGAGCCGGTTCGGCGGGATGTGCAGCAGCGTAGACAGCATCGCATGCACCATCACCGACTTGCCCTTGCCGGTTGCCCCGGCAATCAACAGGTGCGGCATGCCACGCAGATCGCGCCACACCGGCCCCGTCAGGCTCGTGCCCACGGGAATGGTCATGGGCGCGGCGTTCGCCGGATAGGTGGTGATGAAGTCCTTGAACCGCACATGACGCGGGATGCCATGCTGGTCGCCCAGGTGAATCACGAACCAACAGCCCGCCTTTTTGTCGCGGTCCTCAAAGGTGACGGTATAGCCGAGCGTGTGCCCCAGGTCGTTCAGCACGTCCTCCTGTTTGAGCTTGCTGGTGGGGGCGCTCTGCGGCAACACATCCACATCAATGCGGAGGCGCACGAACTGGGGCGACGCCTCAATCTGGCGCCATTCAACCTGAAAGACTTCATCGAATTCCCGACCCTTCACGCGGTCGCGGAAGCCCATCCGGGTGAGCTTGTTCTTCAGTTGCTCCGCCAATTCAAGGGCTTGCTGCTCAAGCGGGTGTTTGCGAAACATCGTGTTCCTTCACGCGATAACAGTTGCGGCGATCCCCATACACCTTATTGACCTCAATCATCTGGTGGGTAAGCAAACGACGGACAGATGTTTTAATTGTCTTGGGGCAATAGCCTGTGAGATCCGATATGGCATCGTATGACATCAGACAGACCCCATTGACGGCGCACGCTCTCAGCAATTGCAGGATGTGGCCCGCTGCGCCCTTGACGGGCGGAGTCCGGTACAGCAGCGCGGTGGAACGTGACATGCAATACTCCCGATGTATAGGCGCATACTAACACGCTCATAGTATAAATGGATCAATTACCACACGGCATATGTGTACTTTTTACCCACTTGGCTACTTTTTGGGCTTCATGTTTCGGCATAGCTATGCTACGTTCGGCACATGGATGTCATCACGGCGACCACTGTTTTCACCACCAACCATAGCGTGAGCGTGTACAACCTTGGGGGTGGCTATTTTGGCATGCTTGAGTACCACATCAGTGTGGGCGACGTGATGATCGCAACGTTACTGACCATCTTGGTGGTTATGCAGACCGTGCAGACCTGGAGGGAATGGAGGTGATCAATGCGCTCGATATGCTCGTCGCGGGCGTGATTGGGCTGTGTGCCATGCAGACCCTGATTGAGGCGTTGTTTCGCGCCCAGCGCAGCATGCGCCGCACCCGCCGATGAGCGCCGCCATGCTGCAACTCGTGAGTATTGTCGCGGTTCCCATCCTGGGGCCACTGTTCGCCTATCTGCTCGTGTTCTTTCTTATTGTCAGCATCAAACACGGGCTTCTGCACAAGGAATAAGGCTATGTCTGCCATCGTTACCGAACTGCTCGCCGGGTTGGGCGCCATCTGGAGCTGGATCGTCACCACGTTCGTGCCGGCCAATGCGTCGAGCGTCACCCTGGTCCATTTCGCCATGTGGGGCGGCACCATCATGGGGTTCGTCGGCGGCCTCTTTGGACTCCTCCGGCGCGGGCGACGTTAACACCCTCTTCATGACCAACCCGTAGGCCCGGTCTGCGGGTTGGTTTTTCTTACGTCATGCACCTTCAGCACCCGCCCCTTACCCTCTCGCGCACCTCCATGCTCAGCAGCGCCGCGTTGCTGGGCTTTGCGATCATCCTGCTCCTGTTTCCCCATTGGACGGTGGATGACGCCTATATCACCCTGCGCTATGCTCAGAACCTCGTGACCCACGGCCATCTGACGTGGAATCTGGGCATGGCCCCGGTGGAGGGCTACACGGGCATCGTGTGGCCGCTGCTGGCCGCCGGGGCGATGTGGGCGCATTGGCCGCCCCTGCTTGTGCTGAACCTCGTGAGCTTGCTGAGTGCGTTGGCCATGGTCGAACTGGTTGAGCGGGTGCTCGTTGCGCTCGGAACGGACGAGGCGCGCCGCCTGCTCGCCCGCCTCATCCTCGTTGGGGGTGGCTGGTGGGCCGTTCACGCCGGGAGTGGGCTGGAAACGACGCTGTACACGGCCCTGTGCGTAGCCAGTGTCCTCGCGTGGCTGCAGCATCGGCCTTGGACAGCGCTGCTCTGCCTCATCACCGCGCTGACGCGGCCCGAGGGCGTGTTGTTGGCGGTCGTGCTGGCCGCAGCGGATGCGTGGCGGATGCGAGAGCGCCCGGCGCTGTGGCGGCTTGTCGGGGCGTGGCTCGGCGGTTTTGTCCTACCGGGGGCGCTCTACTTCGCGTGGCGCTGGAGCTACTACGGCCAACTTTTGCCTAATCCGTTCTACGTCAAGAGTGCCAGCGGCGTCGCGTCGTGGTTGCATGTCGCCAATTTCATCGTCACGACCGTGCTGTTTCCCGCCTTGGCGTGGCGTGCAAGCCGCCCCACGCTTGTGCGCGTGCCGCAGCGGGAACTGGTCATGGGCCTGGGCGGCATGATCGCCGTGCTGCTCGTCTTCTATGGGCAGTCCGAACTGCTGATGAACTACGGCAATCGCTTTTTTATGCCCCTGTTGCCCTTCATCATCGTTGGGTTGGCCGCGACATGGGGCGAGCTGCGGTGGAGCAAATGGCTGCTAATCTATGGGCTGCTGAGCGGAATCTTTACGATTGGCGCAGCGGTCAATGCGTACAACTACGCGCTCATGATGCAGTCCGAACATGCCGCTGCGGCTGCATGGATTAGCGAGCATGTGCCAGCGGATCAGACGCTCGCCGTTATCGTTGATGCGGGCCTGGTGCCGTACCAGACGGACATGCGAACGATTGATGTGGGAGCGCTCAATGATCCTGTTTTGGCGCATGAGCAGGACGCCCAGGCGCGGGCCGCGTATGTGCTGAACCAAGAGCCTGCGGTGGTGCTGCTCGCTACGGGCGACCTCGGCGTTGTCGCGGCAGCGGCCACGCGCACGGCGCTGTTGGCTGATCCGCGCTGGCAAGCGACCTACCACCTTGCACAAGAGTTTCGTCGGCCTCATAGCTTTGCATATCACCAACAGGTGTGGGTGCGTAATGGAACAAGTCTTCGCTGATACGATCAAGGCAATGATTGATTACTGGATGTCCAACGCGATGGAGTCGTATATCAATCTTATCGCCGCATTTGAACTGGTGGCCCAACTGGTGATGATGCTCAGCCAACGCGGTGCCCCCCTCAATGAGGTGCGTGCCGATGCGTATGATGACTAACAAACTGGCCCGTTTTCTGCTGGCCGTGTGCGTGGGGGTGGCTCTTTTCCTAAGCGGGATGCAAGAACCACCTCTTGCACAGGCTCAAAGTGCTATATGTGATCCTGTTCACCCAGACCTGTACACACTGTTAGAAGTGATAAATTTAGGCGGGGCGTATCCATTACAATCAAAAATATACGGCCCATTAGGGCCGTGGTTCTCCTCCGAGGTGCGCTTTGTCTCTGCTACAGGTTCGCCTATTCATATTGTATATACGAGTCGAACGGGTACATATTGGTTGACATCTAGCTCTATGGCGGCGTCTATTATCTTTGATGACACGTTTTATGTGTCTATCCCGTCTGGTACGGCAACGGTGGCGTGGTGCGTACAAGTCGGGACAGACGTGACACTAACGCCGTCACCTATTCCAACGAATACCCGCACTCCGACCAGTACGCCTCTTCCTGCCACCAATACCCCAACCGCCACCAGCACCCCAACCGCCACCAGCACCCCAACGGCGCTCCCACCAACGGCGACCAGCACGGCGCTCCCGCCAACCAGCACCCCAACCACCACCAGCACCCCAACCGCCACCAGCACCCCCGGCCCCTCAACCGCCATCCCGCTCCCCACCGCACTACCGACGCTGCTACCGGATCAGACCCTAGCGGCGCTGACGATCCATAGCCAGGCCGTCGCCCAATTGGGGGTGAAACCGGCGGGGGTGGGGATCATCGCACTGCTGTTTCTCTGGCTCGGCCTGTTCTGGCTAACGAAACAGCGGATGTAGCGTAGGCATCCCATTCGAGCATCCGCCGCGCATAGCTGATCAGGTATTCGAAGCTGCCGAACTGGCGACTAACACACAGATGATCATCGCCGCCAGGGCGGTAGAGGAGAGAGAACAGCATCTAATCCTCCCGCACGACTACCGGCGTCGCCGCCCGCCGCCGCCGCCGCACTGCCGAAAGCAGCCCA
>CAIRDL010000870.1 GCA_903877345.1 uncultured Oscillochloris sp.
GCACCCCGATGCGTATATCGGTGACGCCGACTTGATTATCACCACCACCAGCGCCCTTACGGGCAAAGTGATCAATGTGGATAAGCTCAAGCCTGGCGCGGTGGTGTGCGATGTTGCGCGTCCGCCCGATGTGAAAGAAGCCGACGCCGCCCGTCGTCCCGATGTGCTCATCGTCGAAAGCGGCGAGATTATGCTTCCCGGTACGCCCGATTTCGGCTTTGACATTGATATGCCGCCCGGCACCGCTTACGCTTGTCTCTCCGAAACTGCGCTGTTGGCGATGGAAGGCAAGTTTGGGGATTACACGCTTGGGCGCAATATTGAGATGGAGCGGGTCAAAGAGATGTACCACCTCTGGCAGAAACATGGCCTTCAGTTGGCGGGTCTGCGCTCGTTCGGCGTCTATGTGACACCTGAGATGATCGCCGAGAAGCGTCGGCTCGCTGAAGAGTTGCGGCGCGAGCGCGGGCTGCCCGTCGAGGTGATGGAGGGGTAAGGCGTGCAACTCGAACATGTTGTGGTTGAGCCGACCCATCGGCGCTATGCCGCGCCGTTGCTCTGCCTGCACGGTGCATGGCACGGCGCGTGGTGTTGGCAGCGCGCCATGACTGATTTGGCGGAACGTGGGTTTGAGGTTCACGCCATCAGTTTGCGCGGGCACGGGGCCAGCGACCGTGCGCCCAACCACCGGCGCAGCAGCACCCGCGATTACGGCCAAGATCTCATCACCGCCGTGCGCGGGTTCGCGGTGCCGCCAGTGATCATCGGGCACAGCACGGGCGGCTACCTGACGCAACTCTACCTGACGGGCGTGCTTGGGGAAGTGCCGCCGGTGGCGGGCGCCGTGTTGGTTTGTAGCTCGCCGGTGAACATTCTGCGCTACTTCATCCTGCGGCGCACGCCCCCCGAAGCGCGAGTAGACCCACGGGCGATGTTGCGTCTTGAGCCTGCGACGATGCAGCGGCTTTTCTTTCGCCCCGACCTACCGCCGGAGCAATTGGCCCACTACCTGAGCCAAATGGTGACGGAGCCGCCGCTCATCGCCCTTCAGAGCATGGTGTTGCGTCCGCGCCCAACGGCAAACCGCACGCCGATGCTTGTACTTGCTGCGGGGCGCGATATGGTTTTTGATGCGGAGGCGCAGGCGGTTACGGCGGCAGCTTACGGGGCGGAACTGGTGCTGGTGCCATCCGCCGCCCACGACTTGATGCTTGACCCTGAGTGGCCCGTTGCGGCGGCGGCGATTGAGCGCTTTGCGGGGCGGTTTGTGGATTGTAGATTGTAGATTTGCCGCAACAGGACGCGCTGCATTTGCTCAAACTGTCAAGTACCTGCGAACCTTGGCTTAGCAATCTGACGCAAAGTCGCAAAGCCGCAAAGGCAGTAGAGCAAAAGGAACGCTGTGAGCTTTGTCACGCTGAGCGCAGCGAAGCGTCCCGGCGGGTGATATGGTGGATGCCGAGACCCTTCGCTTCGCTCAGGGTGACAGCGTGCCTTTTGCGGTATTGCCCGCAAAGTGCATAAGTGGTTCGTAAACTAAGTTTCTTTGCATTTTTTATCACGTCCGTTGGCTGAGCTTGTCGAAGCCAGCACTTGTACCAGAAGATTTACTTTACGGACTAATAAGGCTCGCAGATGCCAACCGTGGATCCGCAGCCTTTGTGTCTTTGTAGCGAGGTACACTACCTCATTTAGACCCCAGAGTAATCGGTTGGCGAAGCACCGTCAGGAGTTGTTCGGGGCGCGTGCGCTGCGGATTTTTGAGATAGATCTCGTGATGCTTCCCGGTGCGTAGATAGCCTTGGGTCTCGATAAAAGTGTGGAGGGCGGCAATCGTCGGAGCCTCCGCCGCATAGGGGCCACGGTGCAAAATCTGTGCGCTCAAGCCCTCCGCATAGATCTCCAGACGCACTTGGGCGATGGTAGCGGCGTCAATTTTCTTCGCGGCGGTTGTGCAGGCAGCGGCAAAACGTTCAGCAGTGACTTCCTCGGGCTGCACGATCAGCATCGTCCAGCGCCAGTTCTCACGCTGGTCGGTGCGAAACTGGGTCATGTCGTCAGCCCACCACAGCCCCTCCAAAGGCATAACCGCATAGTCATAGCCCTGCTCACGCTTCAGGGCGAATTTCAACGTGTAGGCGAGCGTGTAGAGGGTCTGGATGGCGATGGGGTACGCGGGTGCGGTATTGGGATCGCCAGTTCCGTCGAACATCAGACAATGGAGCGGCGGCACCTGCACCAGTGAAGCTGCTTTTGCCGAGGGCGCATAGAGGTGCGGCCAAGTCTTTTTTATATCGAGGGCAGCCATTGGAACCTCCTTCGGCAAGGGTGCGGCTTTTGGCTTGCCGCAACAGGCCGCATTATAGCGCCTGCTTGGGGCGGGTGGCCCAGAGCGGGTTGGGCGCTTAGGTGGCCCGCTTGCTTATGGACATATAGGCAACAGACTTGTATAATGGGGAACATTGAACCGCCTGCCGCAGCCTTCCCGCTGCGGGCCTGCGAGCCTAGAAAGCCCGTTGCGATGACCTATCGCATCACCCGTCATCCTGAGCAGTTGCTCTGGGTTGTGGTGGACGGCCATCTGTCCTTACACCACGCCGAGTGCTATCTCCGCGAGTTGTGGGAACTGCTCGACGCCAGCGCGCACCCGCAAGATCTGCTGGTTGATGGTCGCCGGATCGCGGGCGCAGCGCCCGGGGCGCGCCGTCGTACCGAGCAGATTGTCCATCACCCCAACTTGGGACACCTCGCCTTCGTCGTTGGCGATTTGCACTTGCTCCTCTTAGCCCCGCTAATGAAGTTAGTCAGTGGCGTCGGACTTTTTGGTGATGAACACGCCGCTCTGGCCTATTTGCGGGCGGCGCGTGCCCAACCCACGGTAGATGGCGTGAGCATGCCCAATCTAGCAACGCCAGCGTCAGACGCGCCCCCGGAGGTTCCTGCGCCTTCGGCAACTCCGCCCCTTGGCGTTGTGATGTCCAAACGCTTTGTCGGCGACCAACACCCCCGCCTGCGCCCACTCCCACCACCACTCACTGCTCGTTACAAAGACACACCCCACTACCCGCCCCACACGGAGTACAGCCACGCAGGGACTGGCGACGAGGAGCCGTAGGGCGACTGTTGGCGGCTTGGCCTTGCGCAACGCCTCATTTCATCCTGCAAAACCCACCCCAGGGCGGCCCAACTGTCGTATCATGGGGCTGAGGCGACCACTTGAGGTTGCCTTTGTACAGGATGAGTCCATGAACACCCTTTTGTTCCGCCGCCGCCGCCTGCTGCTGATCCTCATGCTGTTGGCGCTCGCCGTTCCCAATTTGGCAAGCGCCACCAATGGCGTAAACCCCACCTCGGTTCGTCCCGGTGAGCGCGTCAACTTCAGCGCCGACGGTTTCACCCCCCGTGAGCGCGTTGACTTCTGGGTCACTGACCCCGCCAGCAAGAGTTATCCCCGCTTCCCCGCTGTTTTCGCCGATAGTCAAGGTGCCGTCCTCTGGTCGTGGGATGTCCCCGCTGATGCGGCGGGCGGTGCGTGGACTGGTGTGTCGCGTGGGATACGTTCCGAGCATCAGGTTTCCGCCAATTTCACCGTCATCGCGCCCCAGACGCCCGTCCGTGAAGTCAGCGCAACCCCGCCAAGCGGCCCGGCGGGTACGGTTTTTCACTTCACCGTTGCGGGCCTGACCCCCGGCGAAGGCTTTGGCCCGTGGGTACGCGGCCCTGATGGGCGCGACCGCGACATCGGGCGCAGTGGCAGCTTTATCCGCGTTGAGGTCGGTGCCGACGGTCGCCTCGCCTGGGATTGGACAGCCCCCGCCGCTATTCCCGTTGGTGCGTGGCGCTCACTGGCTAAAGGCGAGACGAGCGGCATTATTGTTGAAGTGCCTTTCACCATCACAGGCGAAGGGCCGCCCGCGCCGGAACTGCGCGTCGAGCCAGTTGTTGGCGCACCCGGTACGACCTTCACTTTTGTTGTCGGCGGTTTCCAACCCGGAGAGGTGGGCGGCAGTTGGTTCAACACGCCGAGTGGCGACCGCGTTGACGGCACGCCCTACCTCAAAGTGAATGGCGCTGGGGTAGCTTACTGGACTTGGACGGCCCCCAAGGATGCTCAGGCTGGCCGTTGGCAAGCCGTGACCCGTGGCGAAAAGAGTCGCCGTGAGGTGGTGCTTGATCTGACCATCAGCGGCTCCAATCTCGCCCCCATTCCGGTTCCCGGCCCGGTCGGCAGCGTTGCGCCAACGGCAGGTCTACCCGAAAGCAAGTTTTACTTCACCGTAACTGGCTTCGAGCGGGGAGAGCGGGAACTCGCGTACTGGTTTACTGATGGAAAAGGCGAGCCGGTGCGCGCCTCCGAGAAGGTTAGCGTTGATGGCGACGGCCATGCCACCTGGGGGTGGACAGCACCTCGCCTTGCTGAACCTGGGGCGTGGATTATGACCGCCCGTGGCAAATATACGGGCCGCGAAGTGCAGGTACCGTTTACCGTCGTGGTACCCGACCCGCCCACCACCACGGTCAGTCCGTTGTCTGGCCCCGCTGGCACCAATTTCACTTTCCGCGCTACGGGCCTGAATGTGATCGAACGCCTCGACACCTGGGTCGAACGGCCCGATGGCAAGGTCACGCTTGGCACCTACGGCGCACGTGCCGACGGGAAAGGGGTCGCCGTCTGGACGTGGACAGCCCCTGCTGATGCGCTTCCTGGCACTTGGATTATGGTCGTTAAGGGCCGCGACACCAAGCTTATTTTTCGGGTGAGTTTCACGATTACGAAGTAACGGCTCCGGGGGGAGGCGCGTATGCAACGAGGGTTTGTTCGCTTTGCGTGGGGCGTGCTGGCCTATAATCTGGCGGTGATCGTCTGGGGTGCGTATGTGCGGGCAACCGGCTCAGGTGCGGGTTGCGGACAGCACTGGCCGTTGTGCAATGGGCAGATTGTGCCCCGCACCGAACAGATCGAAACGCTGATCGAGTTTACCCACCGCCTCACCAGCGGACTGGCGGGAATCTTCGTCATCGCCTTAGTCGTCTGGGCGCTGCGGGCCTTCCCAAAGGGCCACCTCGCCCGACGCGGGGCGTGGCTCTCGCTGCTGATGATCATCATCGAAGGCTTGCTCGGCGCGGGCCTCGTGCTGTTCCAACTCGTTGCAAAGGACAGTTCGGTGGCCCGTGCCGTGGCAATGTCCATTCACCTGCTCAACACCTTGGTACTGCTCGGCGTGCTTACGCTGACGGCGTGGTGGGGCCAAGGCGGCGGGGCGCTCCAACTGCGGGGCCAAGGAAGCGTGGGCGTGTTGCTGGGCACCAGCATCGCGGCGGTGATGTTCCTGGGCGTCTCAGGCGCGATTACCGCCCTGGGCGACACACTCTTCCCGGCGGCTAGCCTCCAACATGGATTGGCGCAAGACCTTGACCCATACGCGAGTTTTCTGATCAGACTGCGTATTTATCACCCGATCTTAGCGATCATCACGGGGATCTACCTGACCTTTGCGGGGCAACGGGTGGCGCGTCTGCGTCCAAGCAAAGCGACCAAAAGGGCCGCTTTGCTGCTCACCTTGCTTTTCGTTGGTCAATTGATTGTCGGGGTTCTCAACGTCGCGCTGTTGGTGCCGGTGCCGGTGCAGTTGGTGCATCTGTTCATGGCGGATGTCGTCTGGGTGGCGCTTGTCCTGCTCACTGCTTCGGCGTGTGCCCAAACGGTGCCCGCGTCGCTGCCCGCGACGGCCATGCCTGCTCGTGTTTGAGGCTTTTGGCTTGCCAGTGCCTACTTGATTTCGCCGTACCATTCCTTGCCGTCCCGTTTAGGTGTTTGACCACGAACCGTTGGCGGTAGCGGTCGGCGGTTCGTGGTCAGTTGTGCAAGAAGCAACGTATGAGTACCGGAAAAGTAGCAGAGAATCTAACCTTTGATCACTATACGCTTCGGCTATTTGTTGGAGGTATTGCCCTCTTCTTTCCATGGGTAGTCACCGTCTTCGCTTTCCCTGTAAATTCATCCCACCTAGCGCTTTTGGAGCGGATACCCTCATCCATCAGTGCTTCATATTACACCAATGCCCGCGATATTTTTGTTGGTTGTTTAGCGGTCATCGGCATTCTTTTGATAGGCTACAAAGGGCATACACCTGTTCTCCCGCGAGAAAAAGTAGGCCCATTTTGGCAGTGGGTAGGCAAAGTCTCGGTTTTTTTGTACCAACAAGATCTCGCAGTTCCGGGCCGAAAACACGAAGAAGACCTGGTAAGCACCATCGGCGGTCTTGCCGCATTCTTCGTCGCACTCTGTCCGACTGCTTGTGACACTTGTCACGCCGATATGAATGCTACAATCCATTATGTTGCCGCAGGTGTTTTGTTTTCAACCGTCGTGTATTTTTGCTTCTTTGCTTTTCTGCGGAGCGTGAATAGTAAGTTGGGGCTAGATGAAGACGTTTTCACCTTTCTGCGTGCAACAAAAAAGGTACAAGTAAAAGATAAGAAAAAAGTACTAAGAGGACGTGTCTATGTGACCTGTGGCTCGTTCATTGCATTGACGATGCTGGGTTTGTTCGTCGTACAATCCACAGCGCCAGAAATAACCATAAAAACGCTTCGCATCACGTTCTGGGGGGAGGCAGTCGCATTATGTTTGTTTGGTATCGCCTGGATTACTGCATGTCAATTTCCGGGTATGCTTGACAAAGATGAAGAGAAGTGAGGCGTGAGGCGTGAGGCGTGAGGCGTGAGGCGTGAGCCGTGAGCCGTGATCCGTGAGGCGTGATCCGTGATCCGTGATCCGTGAGGCGTGATCCGTGATCCGTGAGGCGTGACCGGGCCGCATCTTGACCGATCACGAATCATGCATCACGCATCATTCGCACGACTAACGATTGGTGCAGAATATGCGTAACATCGAAACCGAGGTGCTGGTCATTGGCGGCGGGGCAACCGGCACCGGCTGCGCCCGCGACCTCGCGCTGCGTGGCATCCGCTGTGTGCTGGTGGAGAAGGGCGATTTAACTCACGGCACCACGGGTCGCTACCACGGTCTGCTCCACTCCGGCGGGCGTTACGTCACGAAAGACCCCCAATCGGCCACTGAATGTGCCCGCGAAAACGCCATCTTGCGCCGGATTATGCCCCATTGCCTTGAAGACACCGCTGGCTTTTTTGTCATTACGCCGTGGGACGACCCGGAGTACGGCGATCTATTTGCTGCCAATTGCCTCAAGACCGGGGTGCCCGCCCAAGAGCTCACGCTGGCCGAGATGCTCCGGCGCGAACCTGCACTTAACCCGCAGATCAGCCGCGTCTTCGAGGTGCAGGACGGCTCAGCGGACTCGTTCCTGGCGACTCATGCGACCGCGCAGGCCGCCCGCGAGTATGGCGCGCAAATTTTGACTTACCACAACATTATCGGGTTGGTGCGCGAAGGCGACCGAGTGACGGGGGCAGTGCTTGAAGATCTGCGGAGCGGCGAGCGCGTCCAGGTCAGGTGCGCCTATGTTTTGAATGCGGCGGGCGCGTGGGCGGGCAAAATCGCGGCCCTAGCTGGCCTAACCGTCACCGTCGTCCCTGGCAAGGGCACGATGGTGGCGATGAACCACCGCATGATCAACACGGTGGTCAATCGCTGCAAACTGCCCGCCGACGGCGACATCCTCGTGCCCATTCACACCGTCGCCGTGATTGGCACCACGGATGTGCATGTGCCTGACCCCGACACATTCGACATTACACCCGAAGAGATTCAGTTGATGCTGGCTGAAGGCGAGAAGTTGGTGCCGGGCTTCAGCCAATACCGGGCGCTGCGGGCCTGGGCGGGTGTTCGTCCGCTCTACAAGGATGTGGATGGCGCCAGCGACCGCGACTTGCCCCGCACGTACAAATTGCTTGATCACGCAACGCGGGACGGCGTGCAGGGCATGCTTTCGATTGTCGGCGGTAAATGGACAACCTACCGGCTGATGGCGGAAGAAGCGGTGAACGAGGTGGCGCGCTACCTCGGCAACACCAAGCCGTGTCGCACCGCCGAGGAAGTGCTGCCGGTGCCAGTAACGGCGCAGCGCTCGCCCGCGCCGCCGCTCGCCGGTTCAGCGATGCGCTACCCGCGTCACGAACCCGCCGCGCCGGACGGACCGCGCCTGAATGGCGTGCGTGCGCCCATTGGCCCGCAACCGATCTACGGCCTCGACGCGGGCTTTTACTACTTGGGTCAGCATTTGGCTGATGTTGAGCGCGAACATGCCCAGGACGAACTGATCTGCGAGTGTGAACTCGTGACCCGTGAACGAGTGTTGGCCGCGCTTGCGAGTGGAGCCGCCAATCTTGATGACATTCGGCGTGATGTGCGGATGGGCATGGGGCCATGTCAAGGCGGTTGGTGTATCTACCGCACGGCAGCGCTGCTCTTCGAGCAACGGGTCGCTGACGGGGTGAGTAGCGCCAACACCAACGCCGCGCTCCTCCATTTTCTTCAGGAGCGTTGGAAGGGGCTGCGGCCAGTGCTTTGGGGCGACCAGTTGCGCCAAGCTCGCCTTGATGAACAGATCTACGTTGGACTGCTTGGCGTTCACCGACTACAGGCCATCGCCGAGCCGGGGGGCGGGCTTGTCACTGACGATAGCCGATAGCCGATAGCCGATCCCTGATCCCTGATCCCTAATCCCTAATCCCTAATCCCTAATCCCTAACCCCTGACAACTATGGCATATGACACAATTGTCCTCGGCGCTGGTCTCGCAGGCATGCTGGCCGCTTTGGGCCGGAGTGAGCGGGGCGAGCGGGTACTGGTGCTGGCGAAGGGCCACGGGGCGACCCATTGGGCGGCGGGCTGCATTGATCTGTTTGGCGCTGCCACAAACCCCTTAGCCGCCGTGCGCGATCTCGCCGCCACGCAGCCCACGCATCCCTATGCGCTCGTCGGGGTCACGGCGCTTGAACAGGGCCTCGCCCGACTGCGGGCTGCCTGCGAGGCCGTCGGCTACCCGTTGGTCGGCAGCGCTGAGCGCTCGCTGCTGCTGCCGACCGCCGTGGGTGCCTTGCGCCCAACCAGTCTGGTGCCTGCCACAATGGTGGCCGGCGAATCCCGCCAGCTTGGCGATGGGCGCCCAACGCTGATCGCCGGTCTGCGTGAGTTACGCGACTTCTTCCCGCCCCTGATTGCGGCCAACCTGCGCGCCCAAGGCTTCACCGCCGAGGGCGTCTACCTCGATCTGCCGCCCAGCACACGGCACGGTGCCTTTAGTCCTATGAACTTTGCCCGCCTTTTCGAGCAGCCTGCCTTTCGTGAGCAGATCGGACGCCAACTGGCGGATCTCGTGCGGCGCGGCGGCTACGCCCGCGTCGGTCTGCCCGGCTGTTTGGGCCTTCACCAAGCAACGACGGTGGTGCGCGACCTTCAAACCCAGAGTGGAGCCTTGATCTTCGAAATCCCGACCCTGCCCGTCTCAGTGCCGGGGGCGCGGCTCTTTCACGCCCTTGAGCAAGCGCTGGTACGGGCTGGCGGTCAGATGCAGATCGGCGCGTGGGTGCGGCGGGGCGAGGTGCAGACCGAACAACTGGTGGCGGTTTACAGCGAAGCTGCCGCCCGCGAGCAGCGCCACACCGCCCAGCGTTGGGTGCTTGCCACTGGCGGCATAGCCGGGGGTGGTCTGCGCGCCGAACCTACCGGCGAGGTGCGCGAAACTGCGTTGGGGCTGCCGGTGCAAGTGTCCGCCGCACAGTCCGCTTGGCTAGCACAACGCTTTTTGGCGGACGCGGGCCACCCGATTTTCCGGGCGGGCGTGGCGACTGACCGCGACCTGCGCCCCCTCGATGCCGCCGGGCGCGTCGTCTATGCGAACGTCGCGGTTGTCGGCGCCGCTATTGCTGGCTTTGACCCACTGCGTGAAGGCTGCCTAGAAGGAGTAGCTGTCGCCACTGGCTTTGCTGCGGGACAGCACTAACGCCTATGGATCACCGCGAACTTGCGTTAACGCAGGCGCTTGACCATTGTATCAAGTGCAATCTTTGTACGTCGGCGTGCCCCGTGGTTGCTGTGACCGACCAGTTCCCTGGGCCGAAGTACGTTGGCCCCCAGGCCGAGCGCTTCCGGCGTGCGGGGCAGCCGGTGCCGGATGCGTCGGTGGATTACTGCTCGGGCTGCCGGGTCTGCAACCAAGTCTGCCCGACGGGCGTGCCGATTGCCGAACTGAACGCCCGCGCCCGTGGCGCGATGGTCGCCGAACGGGGCTTGCCCTTCCGCAACTGGATCATCGCCCGCGCCGATTTGGTGGGCGGACTCAGTGCTGGCCCTCAGGCTCCGTTGGTCAATTTGGGCCTAAAAATGGCCCCGGCGCGCTGGGTGATCGAGCAACTGCTCGGCATTCACCACCAGGCTCCGCTGCCGATGGCAAGCACCTACCGCTTCCGTTCGTGGTTCAAGCGGCACCAAGCTGCCCAACCTGCGACGAAGGGCCAAGTGGTCTACTTCCACGGTTGCGCGACCAACTACTACGAACCGCATGTGGGGCAGGCGGCAGTGGCGGTGCTCGAACATAATGGCTTCGAGGTCATTTTGGCTGAACAGAACTGCTGCGGTTTGCCCCTGATTTCTAACGGCGATTTCAAGGGAGCTACGAGCGCCCACGCCGCCAATGTGCGGAAACTGCTGCCCTATGTCCGACGGGGCATGCCCATTGTGGGCACCAGTACCAGTTGCACGCTGACACTTAAAGAGGAAGCGCCTGAAATTTTGGGTTTGCATGACGAGGCGGTGCGGGCGGTGGCAGCAGGCACTTACGACATCTTCGAGTTCCTGCGCCAATTGGCGGAGCGTGGTGAACTCAAGACCGACTTTCGCCCCATGCCGCGCCGCTTGCCCTACCATCCACCTTGTCAGTATCGGGCGCACCGGCTTGGGAAGCCTGCAATGGATGTCTTGGCCCTAGTACCCGGTTTGCAGCTTGACGAGAGCCACGCCGACTGTTGTGGTATCGCTGGCACCTACGGTCTCAAGCGGGAGAAGTACCAGATCGCGCAGGATGTGGGGCAGTCCCTTTTTGAGTTTGTGCGCCGCGCCGGTGCAGACTTGGTACTGTGCGATAGTGAGACCTGCCGCTGGCAGATCACGCACGCCACTGGGGTGCCAAGTCAGCATCCCATCGAAGTGCTGGCGGCAGCCTACGGGCTTCGCCGATAGCCGATAGCCTGATCCCTAATCCCTAATCCCTAACCCCTGATCCCTATGATTGGCATCCTCATCATCTCCCACAGCGCCGCCATTGCTCGCGGGGTGAAAGAACTCGCTGACCAGATGGCAAAGGGCCATGTGCGAATCGCTGCCGCAGGCGGCACGCACGACGGTGGCCTCGGCACCTCCGCCGACCTGATCGTCGCCGCGATTGAGGAGTTACGCGGCGTCGCGGCAGTGCTCGCCCTAGTTGATATGGGCAGCGCCGTGATGAGCGCCGAGATGGCGCTGGAGTTGAGCGAGGTCACGTTTCTCATCAGCGGTGCGCCGTTGGTTGAGGGTGCGCTGGTCGCCGCCGTCGAGGCACTGCGGCCCGAGGCGACCCTTGCCCAAGTAGCAGCCGCCGCCGTCCGTGCCCTCGAAGCTAAAGGCGTGGAGCCGCTCCCCGTGCTGCCCAGCGCCGAGGCACTGGTGGCTCCTGTGCTCTCTGGGGCCATCACCGAGGTAGTCCTGACGGTGCATAATCTGGTGGGCCTGCACATGCGCCCTGCCAAAGAATTCGTTCAAGCGGCCGCCCGCTTCGCTAGTACGGTGCGCGTCTGCAACCTCGACCGCCCCGACCGCGCTGAGGGCAATGCGAAGAGTATGATCGAAGTGATGAAACTCGGCGTCACTTCGGGGCAGCGCATCCGCGTGCGGGCCACGGGCGACGATGCCAGTGCCGTCGTCGCGGCGCTTAGCAAACTCGTGGCCGAGAACTTTGGTGAGGCGTGAGCGCTATGCTTTTGGGCCTTGACAAGGTTTCAGGTGTCGGGTTTCAGGTTTCAGGTCGGGCGCATCAGAAGCGATGGTTTCAGTTTGACCGTTGAGACCTGTTATCGCACTACCCATTCCTTCTGGCTTTGCGGCTTTGCGTGAGATCGCTAAACTGCAACATGCCTTAGGCATGCAAGGTTCGTAGGAGCTTTACAGTCTTGACAAGCGCAGGCTTCCCTAAGGCGCTTGACCTGAAACTTGAAACCTGGCCCCTGAAACCTTGTCTTACACAAAGGACTTATCGCTATGACTTTTAAATTCGAGAATGCCTTCATCAGTCGGCGTTTGCCAGTCTATCTGCTGCTCGACACCTCGGGATCAATGGCCGGGGCACCGCTGCAAGCGGTAGAGCAGGGGGTCAAGCTTGTGTGTGAAGAACTGATGAACACGCCCCAGGCCGTTGAGACGGCCTGGATTAGCGTGATCACCTTCGGGTCACAGGCGGCCCAGGTCGTTGTCCTCACCGAATTGATGCAGTTTACCCCGCCACACCTCCAGGCTGGAGGCTCAACCGCAATGGGCGCGGCGCTGCATCTGCTCGGCCAAGCGATAGACCAAGAGATTTCTGCCAATACGAGTGAGCAAAAGGGTGATTATAAGCCTCTAATCTTTCTCTTCACCGATGGTGCGCCGACCGACGATTGGGAAACCGGCCTCAGCGCTCTCCGTAGCCGCACGCAGAAGAAGCCGGTGACGCTGGTGGGGTTAGGTTGTGGTGCCGGCGCGAAGATCAGTACACTCCAACAAATCTGTGATGTCACGCTCAAGTTGGCCGATGCGACGCCGGATGCGATTCAGGAGTTTTTTAAGTGGGTTTCGCAATCAATCAAGACAGCCAGTATCACCGTCGCTGGTAGCGGGGTTCAGGGGCCGGGCGCGAATCTGCCGCCGCTGTCGCCGAATATTCAGATTCCGATCTAAGGCCATGTTTCAGATTGGGGAAGCGAAATTTTTTAATCATCCGGGTCGTGCAAATGATCCGTGCTGCGTGATCCGTGACCGGGCCGCATCCTGACCGATCACGGATCACGCAGCACGCATCATCTGGGATATTTTAAAATTTCCGCTTGCCTTGCAGATTTGCCACAACAGGACGCGGTGGCTACTTTACGGTCTTGGCTGGCGCACGGCTTCCTAACCCCTAACCCCTAACCCCTAACCCCTGACTCCTGACCCCTTGCCTAAGCTGTCAAGGAGCGTGTTATGCCTGATCATGATCCACCGGCATCGCCCGATGAAGCGCCTGCCCTTGCTGCGGCCAAGCTGACCATTAAGCTGGATCAGGCCGAACTCGCGGGTGATCCGGCCAAGC
>CAIRDL010000871.1 GCA_903877345.1 uncultured Oscillochloris sp.
CGAAGCTACCAGATTTAGTTCTTACTGTAGCCCTGGGCTTGGCGGACGTCGGCCACCCCTAACCCGCCGCACGGCGCGTATAATTGAGCCGCTCCTGTCGCCCGTTGCCCGCCACCGTCGGCGGACACTTCACCAACGAGAGATCTCTATGCTGATCTGCAAAGATGGCTGCGGCACCCACAACCCCGATACCGCCAGCGTATGTCAAGGTTGCCAACGCAACCTCCGTTCGGCGCTGCGGCTGTACAACCCCGGCGACCGGGTGCGCGACTATCGCATCGGGCAGATCATCGGTTGGGGCGGCTTCGGAGCCGTCTACAAGGCCGAGGACACCCGCACGCCCGGCAGTCGTTTTGCGCTGAAGGAAAGCCTCGACCCCAGCGGCATGACCAGTTTCCAGGGTGAGTTTACGGTGCTGCAACAGCATCCGCATCCGCATTTGCCTAAATACGAGGCGATGTTCGTCGAGCAGGGCAATGGCTATTTGGTGATGGAGTTCATCCCTGGGCAGAGTCTTGAGGAGTTGAGCGCGAAGGCCGGTGGCCCGCTTGAGGAGACACAGGTGCTTGGCTTCGCGCTGCAACTCTGTGAGGTGTTGGACTATTTGCACCGCCAAAACCCGCCTATTCTGCACCGCGACCTGAAGCCCGCCAATGTGCGCTTGACGCCGAGCGGCCTGATCAAACTGGTGGATTTCGGGCTGTTCAAACAGGGTACCGACAAAGTCATCTCGTCGCGCCTGGGTCTCAGTCCTGCCTACGCGCCGGTGGAGCAGCACCCGCTCAACCCCGGCCACACCGACCAGCGCAGCGACATCTACAGCCTCGGTGCAACGCTTTACCAATTGCTAACCGGCACATTGCCTGAGACATCCTTCGACCGCATCGCCGCGACGAGCGACCCACTGGTGCCGCCGGAGCGCCTGAACCCGCGTCTTTCGCGCCACGTCGCGGCGGCGATAACCAAAGCGCTGAACCTCGCCATGCAAGACCGCTACCAGGACATTGCGAGCTTGCGCCTAGCGCTGTTGGGCCAAGCGCCAGTGCAGCCTGCGGCAGCCGCGCCCATCGTGCGGGTGCCGCAAGTGCCAGTGGTGGGGCCGACGGTGCGTGTGCCCCAAGCACCGAAGCTGCCCGCCTGGGTGCCTGAAATGGTCGCCGTGCCTGCTGGCTCGTTCCTGATGGGCAGCACCGATCAGCAGATCGCCGCTGTGATCAGCCAAGGGATGGATGCGGATTGGGTAAAGAATGAAAAGCCTCAGCACCGGCTAACCCTGCCCGACTACTGGATTGGCAAAACACCCGTGACCAACGCTCAGTTTCGGCCTTTTGTTAAAGGTGACGGCTACCGCAACCGTGCTTACTGGACAACGGTGGGCTGGCAGTGGCGCGAGGCGGGGAAGTTAGTTAAGCCCGGCTACTGGAACGACAAGCAGTGGAACGGTGCGGACTACCCGGTGGTCGGCGTGAGTTGGTTCGAGGCGGTGGCCTACTGCCGCTGGCTGAGCGCCCAGACCGGCATCGCGTTCCACCTACCCAACGAAGCCGAGTGGGAGAAGGCCGCCCGAGGCTCCGACGGGTGCATCTACCCGTGGGGCAACTTCTGGGACACCGGACGCTGCAACAGTGAGGCAGCGGGTCTCAAGCGCACCATGCCGGTCGGCACTTACCCAACTGGGGCCAGTCCCTACGGTACTCTGGATATGGCGGGGAATGTATGGGAATGGTGTGCGACCCAGTGGGGCAAAGACTATCCCTACCGGATCAAAGATGAGTGGCAAGCGGCGTATTTGGAGGCTGACCAGACCCGTGTGTTACGTGGTGGCTCGTGGAACAAAAGTGCATATGTTCGTGGAGCGTACCGCTTCTATAACTACCCACGTGACCGCTTTAGCAACAAAGGGTTGCGGGTCGCCAGTCATTCGCTTGTACCCGGTTCTGGCTCCTGACGCCGGTAGAGACGCCCTACCGAACCCGTGCGGAGGGGCGGCGATGTAGCCTCTTGACGATCCTGCACGCCGGACGTACCATAAGCGCACTGAGCCACGATTGTAATCAAACTCTGTACAAACCAAGACACGAAAACCCTCAACTTCGCGAATCTAAAAAGAGTCAATGGTTTCCTTCGCTGCCATTCACGCCTTGAGCGCCCAGATTGCCGCCATGTTCCAGCCGGAGCGGATTATTCTTTTCGGCTCGTACGCCTATGGGACACC
>CAIRDL010000872.1 GCA_903877345.1 uncultured Oscillochloris sp.
GCGTTGCGCTGCCGCCAGGAGTGGTAACCACCACATCCACCGCGCCAGCGGCGTGCGCCGGGGCCGTGATCGTGATCTGCGTGGCGCTCACCACATTCAGGCTGGTGCCTGCCCCGCCGCCGAAGCTGACGCCCGTTGCGCCGGTGAAGTTTGTGCCGGTGATGGTGACGCTGGTGCCGCCCAGCAGCGGGCCGCTCGTTGGGGCGAGGCTGCTAATCGTCGGCGCTGGCAGATAGGTGAAGCCGTTTGTCTGCGTGATCGTCCCATCGGGAGTGGTGACCACCACATCTACCACGCCGACCGCGTGGGCCGGGGTTTTCACCGTAAGCTGCGTGTCGCTCACCACATTTAGGACGCTGCCCGCCCCGCCGCCGAAGCTGACGCCCGTTGCCCCGGCGAGGCCGGTGCCGGTGATGGTGACGCTGGTGCCGCCCGTCGCCGGGCCGCTCGTGGGGTTAAGGCTTATCGTCAGCGCATCAAACGCGGCCAGACCTTGGCGAACTTGCCCGCCGATGCTGAAAAAGATTCCCCCGGCGTAGACGGTATTCCCGCTCACCGCTAGGGTGTTGACCGTATCATTGGCGCTGGGGTCCCATCCAGTAGCAAGGCCGGTGATGGTATCGAACGCGGCGAGGTTATTGCGGGGCTGCCCGCCGATGTTGAGAAAGGCCCCCCCGGCGTAGAGCGTGCTTCCGCTCACCGCCAGGGTGTAGACCAGACCATCGGCGTTGGGATCCCAGGCGGTGGCAAGGCCATCGCTCACATTGAGCGCGGCGAGGAAATTGCGGGGCTGCCCGCCGATGCTGGTAAAGCCCCCCCCGGCGTAGAGCGTGCTTCCGCTCACCACAAGGGTGGAGACCATACTATCGGCGTTGGGGTTCCAGGTGGTGGCAAGGCCGTCACTCACGTTGAGCGCGGCGAGGTAATTGCGGGTCTGCCCGCCGATGGTGGTAAACCACCCCCCGGCGTAAAGTGTGCCCTCACTCACCGCCAGGGTGTAGACCTGACCATCGGCGTTGGGGTTCCAGGCAGTGGCAAGGCCGTCGCTGGTGTTGAACGCGGCGAGGTAATTGCGGGGCTGCCCGCCGATGCTGGTAAAGCCTCCCCCGGCGTAGAGCGTGCTTCCGCTCACCGCCAGGGTGTTGACCGTAGCATTGGCGTTGGGATCCCAGGGAGTGAGGCTGCCGGTGATGGTATCGAACGCGGCGAGGTAATTGCGGGGCTGCCCGCCGATGCTGGTAAAGATCCCCCCGGCGTAGAGCGTGGTTCCGCTTAGCGCCAGGGTGGAGACCGTAGCATTGGCGGTGGGGTCCCAGGGAGTGAGGCTGCCAGTGGTGGTGTCGAGCGCGGCGAGGCGGTTGCGGGTCTGCCCGCCGATGCTGGCAAAGTTCCCCCCGGCGTAGAGCGTGGTTCCGCTCACCGCCAGAGTGGAGACAGACCAGCCGGCGTTAGAATTCCAGGTGGTGGCAAGCCCGTCACTCACGTTGAGCGCGGCGAGGTAATTGCGGGGCTGCCCGCCAATGTTGGTAAAGTCCCCCCCGGCGTAGAGTGTACCCTCACTCACCGCCAGAGTGCGGACAGCCGAGTCGGCGTTAGGATTCCAGGCGGTGGCAAGCCCGTCGCTCACGTTGAGTGCGGCGAGGCGGTTGCGGGGCTGTCCGCCGATGCTGGTAAATTCCCCCCCGGCGTAGACAACGCCCCCGCTCACCGCCAGGGTGTAGACCGTACTATTGGCGTTGGGGTCCCAGGAAGTGAGGCTGCCGGTGGTGGTGTCGAGCGCGGCGAGGCGGTTGCGGGTCTGCCCGCCGATGCTGGTAAAGAGCCCCCCGGCGTAGAGCGTAGTTCCGCTCACCACGAGGGTGTAGACCGTACTATCGGCGTTAGGGTCCCAGGCGGTAGCAAGGCCGTCGCTCACGTTGAGCGCGGCGAGGTTATTGCGGGACTGCCCGCCGATGCTGGTAAAGCCCCCCCCGGCGTAGAGCGTGGTTCCGCTTAGCGCCAGGGTGATGACATGACCATCGGCGTTGGGGTCCCAGGAAGTGAGACTGCCGGTGGTGGTGTCGAACGCGGCGAGGCGGTTGCGGGGTTGCCCACCGATGCTGGTAAATTCCCCCCCGGCGTAGAGCGTAGTTCCGTTTAGCGCCAATGTTCTGACCGTAGCATTGGAGTCGGGATTCCAGTTCGGGTCTACGCTATAGTCGGCTCGGATGTGGGCGAGGTTGTTGCGCAGGCTACTCCCAACTTGCGTGAAGATGCCACCGATATACCAACCGCCCGCCCCGTCGGCAACCACCGCCCTAACAGCGCCATTCACCTGGGGGTAGGTCGCCAGGGGTGCGCCGTCGTTGGTCGCCAGTGGCACTCCACCCCCGGTGGTCGGCCCAACATAGGTGAAATCGCCACCGAGGTAGAGCGTGTTGCCCACCTGTTGGAGCGCATTGACCGAGCCATTCGTCACCCAAAGGTTCGCACGGGGCGTGGCGGATTGCACCTGGGCCTGGGCCGGGGCCACCGGCAGCAGCGTGATCCCCAGCACAAAGATCAGGACCACGGACAGGGCCAGACGTAGCGGGCGCATGGCGGACAGCGAACGGGGCCGCAGGGCCGTGGGCGAATGCGTGTGGCGGGCCATAATGGGGATTCCTTTCATTGCGGACAGATCGCCGGAGCGCAAGCGGGTGTTGGGTGCTGACCGCTGACTGCCGACGGCTGACCGCTTCTGCCGCCGACGGGCGGCGGTCAACCATCGCGCCTGGTCACGAACTTCCAACAAGCTGGACGAGCCGAAGCCTCCACGATCACCCTGGCCTGTTGCGGCAAAGCTACAATGCTCAAAGCCGTGTGTGTCCGCTTGAAGGCCCGATCGCGGATGCGGTTCTTCCCACAAGGCACCGCATGGTCACTTCTCGGTCGTGTAAAATCCCACATTGACTGATCAGTTGAATTATACTACTGCCGGTCAAACCTCACGCCATCCTGTGTACGGGATGCGTGGGGCTACGGCAACGTCACGCGCCGGGAGGCACGGGTACGAAGCTCGCCTGCGTGGGCTGATCGAGGCAGGCTTCGTAAATGTAGTCGAGGGCTTCACTCCCACGCCGAGCGACGTTGCCGTAGCCCTGAGCCGCCGCTCCTCAATGCTAGACACTGACCCGCCAGCGCCGTATAATCAAAGTGCGAGTAGCGAAACGCGCCGCAGGTCTCCCGATCTGCGGCGTTTTGCATGTCCAGCGCTTGGGAGCACGCCGATGTCCGTCCATCTCCTCACCACCGTGCAGCACCTCACCACCACCCAGCCCGACCTCGTCCGGGGCGTGCTGCTCTGGGCCCAGGGCGACGGCCTCATGGGCTGTCTGGTTGACCGTGAGCGCAAGCCCATCATGGCCTCTATCCCTTCGGCTCCCCACGCCGACCCCGCGACGCTCTTTGTTCACCTCGATCAGGCGCTCACCTATCTGGAGCGCCGTAGGAGCTGAGGCACCACCCACGATGACCAGCGACGACACCGCCCGCCGGGGCGGAATCAATCCCTACCGCGACCCGCTTGATGGCCGCTTCACGACGAACGGCCTGGGGGCAGGCGGCCACGCCCAGATGAACGCCGCCATTCGAGGAGCCCGTGGGCGCGGCGACCAAGACCCCGACCTCGTTGATGTGACCAACCCGGCCGCCGCCGTTGAGCCGTTGCGTGACGAAGCCGGACGCCTCGTACCCCGTGTGCGGGCGACCAACGCCTCGTCGTACGCACGGCTCGGCGAGGTTGACCAGCGGGCCGTACCGAACCTGGACGACGCCGACACCGAGGCTGACAACCTGCGCCACCTTGGGATCGAGCGGCTCATGGAAGAGGGGCGCGCCTTTACACAGGCGCTGGCCGCCATTCTGGAGCAGGCGTCTCACAATCACGGTATCGTGAACACCGTGCAACGGGCGCTCAGCAACAACGGCTACACCGCCGCCCCCTCCGTCACGCTGCGCGACATTCGCCACCTCTTCGACGCAGGCGACGCCACCGACCCTGACCTCGGCCTTGACGACGACACCGCGCAGTGTCGGCACGCCCACGGCGCAGCGCTGGCGCTTTTCCTCAAGCGGCCTGACCTGGCCCTCGGCCTGCTCGCCGGGCCGAACACCGGCGCGTGGGCCACCACCCGCGACGGGCTCGACGCGGAACTTCGCGCCATCAACGGCTTCTAGCCCCCAGAAGGAATGTGAC
>CAIRDL010000873.1 GCA_903877345.1 uncultured Oscillochloris sp.
GACCGTGACAGTCAGTTGATCGGCAAGGTGATCATCGAAGCCGGGGCCGAAGTGATCAACTCGACCATCCGTGGCCCGGCGATCATCGGTGAGCAGACCCGCATCCTCAATTCCTATGTTGGGCCTTTCACCGCGATCTACCACCACTGCCTAGTTGAGGATAGCGAGATTGAGCATAGCATTGTGCTGGAGCACAGTCGCATCCGTGGGTTGCCCTATCGGCTTGAGGACAGCCTGATTGGGCGGAATGTCGAGGTGGCGCGCAGCCCGCTCAAGCCGAAAGCCTACCGGCTCCTGTTGGGCGACAACTCGACGGTCGGCATGCTCTGAACGCGGCGCTAGATGGTCGCGTAAGGGTGCTGTTCGCGCAACGGCGTGCGACGACGCAGGTAGTTGCGCACCTGGGCGCTTAGAATGTCCCACGTCATCCGCAGTTGGGCACCCCACGGCGCGGGCACCATCGTCTTGTGGATATAGCTGTCGAAGGTGAGGCGCTGCACATCGGGGTTGCGGCACATCTCGGTAAAGACCTCCATCTGGCGTTCGTTGCCGTAGCCCCAACGTTGGAGCCAGCGCAAGAAGGTGTACATCGTGCCGTATTGCTGCCACCACCGCCGCTCGTAGGCGCGCAAATTAGCCGCACTTGGCGCGTCGAGGTGACGCGCCAATTCCTCCGCCGCCAACTGCCCGCTCTTCATCGCCCAATAAATCCCCTCACCAGAGGTGTGCGCGACCAATCCGGCAGCGTCGCCGATCAGCATGGCCCGGTCAAACGCCAACTGCTTCCGAGGCTCCATCGGCAGCGCGTGGGCCTCCCGCAAGAGCAACCGCCCGCCCTCAAGACTTGGGCCGAGGCGTACCTTCAGGTTGGCAAGCAGCGTTTTGGCTTTCTCGGCATGATTTGGGCCTGCCCCAATGCCAATCGCGACATGGTCGTGCTTGGGGAACGCCCATGCATAGAGATCTGGACTCACCTCGTAACCAAGGTAAATGTTGGCGCTCTCGGCCCAACGCTCCATTTGGCTGGCTGGCAGGGCGATGCGTTCCTGAATAGCGACGGCACGGGGGAGATGGGGGAGACCGAGCAGGCGTGCGGTGGGCGAATAGGCTCCATCAGCGCCGATCACTGCATCAGCGGTGAGCGTGTGTTCCGCGCCGTCGGTGATCGAGCGATAGGTGGCGGTGACGCCCTGCGCCTCGACGCGCAAGCCCGTGAGTTGGCCGTGGATCAGGTCGGCCCCGCAGGTTTGGGCACGTTGGCGCAGAAAGTCGTCGAAGACCTCACGGCGCACCATCGCGATGAAGTCGTCGGCAGTCGGCACGCTACTCGCCACGGGGACGCGGGTTTCTTGGCCCGATGGCGAGACAATCATGCACTGCTTGACCTTGCGGTCAATGAGCGAGTGGGGCAGATCAAACTCAGTGAAGACCGCCGGTGGCACCGCCCCGCCGCAGGGCTTGGCGCGTACCAACTCCTTCTCGAGCATCACCGTCGCGACGCCAAGTTTCCGCAACGTGATCGCCGCCACGGCCCCACCGACGGCGGCACCGACAATCAGCACCCGTTGCGCCATAGCGGCACTCCCCTGAAACCATTGCAGATTTTAGATTGCAGATTTGCCGCAACAATCCAAAATCTAAAATCTGCAATCTAAAATCTGCAAGCCCTACCCGGCCAAGCCAAGTGCCGCCGCAAGCATGCCCCAGACATAGAGCATAATCGCTGTAGCGTTAAAAAAGACCTCGTTGTGCTCGGGGTCACGGATAAAGCGCACGTTGGGAATGCTCTGGAAGGCGAGGAGCAGCGTAACGACGCCAGCGGCAACGGGGTGGCCCCAAACGAAGAGCAGGGTAATCACGCCGATCTGCGCGGCACCCATAATCACGACGACCATGCGGGCCGCCATCACTTTGCCGTACTGGACGGGAATGGAGCGGATGCCCATCAGGGTGTCGCCCTTGATGCTTTTGAAATCGTTGACCGTCATAATGCCGTGGGCACCGAGCGAATAGAGCAAAGCAATTGCCACACTCTGGCCGGTGAGGGTGGCAAAGGCAACGTGACCGGCCAACCAAGCCAGCCCCTCATACGAAATGGCGACGAGGGCGTTGCCGAACCAGCCATTGCGCTTCGCCCGTAGGGGCTTGATGCTGTAGGCAAGGGCACAGATCAGGCCCAGGCCGACAAAGAGCGCCACCTGCCCGCCAAGGAGCAGGGCAATGCAGGTGCCAAGCACGGTGAGGCTGATCGTCAGGATGTAGATATGGCGGAGGGCGACTTGGCCGGAGGGGATGAGCCGGTGGGGTTCATTGATCGCATCAACATCGCGGTCACAGTAATCGTTGACCACCTGCGACAGCCCGCAGAGGATCGGGCCAGCCATGAAGATGCCGACAGCGAGGCGAGTAAGCGGTTCAACCTGCCAGCCAAGGCCACCGCTAGCGACGGCACCGCAGAGGAAGGCCCACGCCGGGGCGAACCAGGTCACTGGTTTCATCAAACTAAGCGAGTGGCTGAGGGTACTACGCAAGCCAGTAAGGGGCGGACTCGGGAGGGGCGACTTCATGCGGGTGCCCTTGGCTGTGGACGGCGGGGTTGGCACCAGCCCAGGGCCTTTGCCGAGAGGACTCATAAAATATTTGCCTTTAGACTTCGTGGATGCGCCACCGTCTCGTGCAGTACCGCCCCTACCCCCGCACCGCTTCAGCGCATCTTGGCGTGGTTGCCCCCTCGCCCATATGCGGACGAGGGGGCCAAAGGGGGCGATCCAGCGCAAGACGGCAGAGGGAACCCAGCCCGTCTAAATCCCTAGCTTAGGCACCAAGGTTCCTAGAAACCTTGGCTTACGCCTAACCAATCCTACTTGACGCCACGAAACATCGGGGGTA
>CAIRDL010000874.1 GCA_903877345.1 uncultured Oscillochloris sp.
CCAACGCCTCACCCAGTTCTCTGGCGGTCAAAAGACCCGCGCCGCCCTCGCCGCCGCGTTGCTCGCCGACCCCGACATTCTTTTGCTCGACGAGCCGACCAATCACCTTGATATGCAGGCGCTTGAATGGCTGGAGCAGTTTCTGCGCGGGTGGGACGGCACCTTGGTCGTGATTTCGCACGACCGTTATTTCCTAGATCGCGTGACGAAGCGCACGCTGGAAATCGCCTTCGGGCGGCTTGAAGACTATCCTGCGCCCTACAACAAATACCTGGAACTGAAGGCCGAGCGCCTCGAACGCCGCCTCAAAGAGTTCCAGGCCCAACAGGAGGTCATCGCCAAGACGGAGGAGTTCATCCGGCGCTACAAGGCGGGCCAACGCGCCCGTGAGGCGAAGGGCCGCGAGAAGCGCCTCGACCGCCTCAAGCGTGACCACGCCATTGAACGCCCGAAAGAGCAAACCAAGCTCCGACTCTTTCTCGACAGCAAGCTCCGCAGTGGCGAACTGGTGCTGGCCCTCGACAATTTCGTGATCGGCTATCCCGGCGACCGCGACGAGGATTCGGTGGCGCGGGTGCTGTTGCGGGCCGACGACCTCGAAATCCATCGCGGCGACCGGGTGGCGCTGCTCGGCCCCAATGGCTGTGGCAAGACCACCCTGTTGCGAACGCTGCTTGACGAACTGAAGCCGTTACAAGGCCATCCGCGTCTCGGCCACAAAGTTCAGCTCAGCTACTACGCGCAAGGCCACGATGGCCTGAACTGGCAAGCCACCGTGATCGAAGAACTGCTCCGCGTCAGCCCGAACTTGGGCGAACCGGCGGCGCGTAATCTGCTTGGGCGCTTCCTCTTCAGTGGCGACGATGTGTTCAAGCGGGTTGGCGACCTAAGCGGCGGTGAACGCTCGCGGGTGGCATTGGCGCAGCTAACCCTTTTGCCAGGGAACTTGCTCGTTCTTGATGAGCCGACCAACCACTTGGACATTGGGGCGCGTGAGGCGTTGGAGGGCGTGCTGAAGGACTATCACGGGGCCATCATCTTCGTCTCGCACGACCGCTACTTCATTGACGCCCTGGCCGATAAGATTTGGAATGTCGAACAGGGCCGCGTGCGCGAATATCTGGGCGGCTACACCGATTTCGCCGCCGCAAAGCGTGCGGAGCCGCCGCCGGTTGAGCAGGAGCCGCCGCCCACCGCGCCGCCGAACGTGAGTCCAACCTCCGTCAGTGCGCCACCTGCGGCGGAAGATCGCCAACGTAAACGGCACTTAGCAGCCCTGGAGGCCGAAGTTGCCCAGCTTGAGCAGGCTCTGAGTCGGCTCAAAACTGAGCTTGAGCGGGCCAGTGTCGCCCAGGATGTCAAAAAAGTTACCACCCTTGGCACGCAGTACGCTGAACTAGAAATGCTGCTTGCCGAGAAGTATGTGCAGTGGGAACATGCGGCGGCGTAGCGGGATTTGGGAATTCTAGATTGTAGATTGTAGATTTTGGAAAATCTGCGATCTACAATCTACAATCTAAAATCAGAGGAGCGATGCGCCGACATGGAGCCTTACCAAGATTACGCGGCCATCTACGCGGCAATTGGGCAGGAGGCGTTTGCCGAAGCGCTGGTGGCGCGGCTCCTTGCTGCGCTGCCGAACCCGCCCCGACGCGCTCTCGACCTCGCCTGTGGCACTGGGGCGGCGGCGTTGGCCTTGGCGCGGGCCGGTAGCACCGTGGTGGGCGTAGACCGTTCGCCCCACATGCTTGCCATCGCCACCGCCCGCGCCCGTGATGCGCGGTTGCCCGTCACCTTCATTGAGGCCGACCTCCGCACGCTGCCCATTGGCACGCCGACGAATGGCGCTACGGCCCCAATAAACCTCCGTCCGGCCAGTTTCGACCTGATCACCTGCCTCTACGACAGCCTGAACTATCTGACGGGCGACCACGACTTGGAGTTGGCGCTTACGGGCGCGGCGCACCTGCTTGCACCTGGGGGGCGGCTGATCTTCGATCTGAATACCGAGTACGAGTTTATGACTTGGGACGAAAGCGACCAAGTCATCCACGACGCTGGTGGGATGCTCGTCTTTAACCGCCTAAACTACGACCACAGCACGCGCCTCGCGTCTGGGCGCATCGTCTGGTTTGTGCGCGACGACGAGCGTTGGTGGCGCGGCGAGGAGCAGCACAGCGAGCGCGCCTGGCACGATACCGAAGTGCTGGCGGCGCTCAATGCTGCGGGCCTGACCCTGTTGGCCCGGCGCACGCCCCGTTGGGCGTTGGCCGCACCCGACGCAACACGGGTGGTGTACGACGTAACGCGGCTTGGCTGAGGGATTTTGGATTTTAGGCAATAGAGCAAAAGTCACCCTGTCACCCATGTCACGCTGAGCGCAGCGAAGCGTCCCGGTGTGCATCATCATCG
>CAIRDL010000875.1 GCA_903877345.1 uncultured Oscillochloris sp.
ACACAGGCCGTGAACCCATCAACTCGCGGCATCATCACATCAAGCAGCACTACATCAAAGGGTTGGCTCAGTGCAGCAGTGATAGCGGCTTGCCCATCATTGACGGCCACTACGGTGTAGCCCGCGTCTTCCAGCGCCAGCCGGGTAATAAGCTGAATGTCCGGCTCATCCTCAGCCAAGAGTATTCTCACAGTGACCCAGCCTCCTCCATCAGGGCAAGCTGACGAGCGACCTCTTCCACCGCAATGCGCTGCTTGCGGTAGAAATCCGACTCGCTCATCGCCAAGCGGTGCGCCACATCACGCACCGGCTTCCGTTGGAGGAAGCGGCTCTCCAGCAATTTGTAGAGCAGCCACTCCTGGGCCGACGGATCAAGCTGATCATCGGGCCGCAGGTTGCCAATCGCCTGACGCAACACCGCCTGAAGGGCGCGGGTCGGGCTGCTACCCTCACTCTCTGCGATGCGCTTGACGGTACGCAGCCGCATCAAGGGGCTGTCGGCCAACTTCGGCCCGCCCCAGAACTGCGTCAGGGCATCTTTTACCAATTGGGGCAAGGCCGGATCGAGGATCGGATCGCTTTCAAGCGTCGCCAGGGAAGCCGGGGTTGCTTGTTCGAGCCGCGTCGCAATCTGTTGGAGTGATTCCATTTCGGGGCCAAGCCCGCGTAGCGCGTCAAAGATCCGGCTCTGCATTTGCACCGTCGCGAGCGCCAGTTCCATTTGGTGCGCCAGCACACTAATCAAATGGCGCGTCTCCGGGGCCAACGCACCGCCCTGCTGTAGTTGCTCCGGCGGGTAAGCGACCGCCAAAGCACCGAGGAAAATGCCGTCAGGGCTACGCAGGGGCAGCAAGCAAAAGCCGCCACACGACAGAAACGCCTCGGTGGGCGGCAAGGTGTCGCGGGCCCGGGGCGGCAACTGCTCAAGCTGGGGCATCAAGTCGCTCAACGGATAATCGGCCACAAAGCGCTTCACCACTCGGCGTGGCCCGCAGACCGCCCGAATCACGTAGCTGTCTTCGCTCGGGGCCACGGCGAACCCCGTCTCGACCCGCAACGCCCCGCAGATCGCCGTCAGCGAGTTTTCGAGCAGCACGCGCAAGTCGGTCTTCGTAAAGGTGCTACGTGGCAGGTTACGCAGATAATCAATCTCGTCTTGGTCTTGCCGATACACCAAGGCGTCGAAGTACGGCTTCACCCGACTCACAAAAATCGGCATCAGCACCGTCATCAGCATGACGCCGAAGGTCAGCAGCGTGTTCTGTGGCAGGCCGATGAGCCCTTCGAGCCAGGGTACTACTTGGATGAAGAGGATAATCGTCACGCTGATGAATGGCCCATAGAGCCACCAGCGAAAAAAGTCCTGCTTGATCAGCCGGTCGGGCAGCAGCACGCCCTGAAAGGCAATGCTGTAGGTCATCACGGTAATCATGCCCCCGACGATTACGCTGGTGAGGATTTGCAAGATGAGGATGGCGCTTGCGGGCACGCCTGGGGGTGGGCCAAAGATGAGAAAGGGAAAGACCCCAAGCCCCGGAGCGGCGAAGGTTGCGCCCAAGTAAATCAGGCGTCGTCGTTGGGTGAAGCTCAGTGCGCCACGTTGCGAGTGAAGAATCGCGGTGAACGCGGCCAAAGCGCCCGTCAGGAAGAACAGCCCATAGGCCGAGAAGAGCGGGCCGGGCTGAAATTGCGTGATCAGCCCTTCCGCCATATTCCTACGCACCACCAGATCAGTCCCCGCCGCCACCAAACCAAAGAAGAAGGCGCTCCCCCCATATGCCAAATAGACCAACCAACGGGCGGCGTGGGCCTGTTCCTTGCGTTCGCCCAGCCCAAACAAGGCGTTCGCCAAGTGCATATACGCCGCAGGCACCACCGCAATCCCCAGCCACTGCGCCCGCCCCAAGAAGTCCATCGTCGCCGGTCGGGTGGCCTTTGCCAGCAGCAAGTCACCGCCGTACACCACCATCACTCCCGCGAGCAGCACTAGGAGCGCCTGGGCAATGTCATTCCGCCAGTTTTGCATGGCGATGTACGCCAACAGCGAGAAGGTGACAATCAGCACCGAGGCTGACAGCAGTTCGTTCAGTTGCGTGAGCATTACGAAGGCGTGCCTTTAGACATGGTTCAGAGGTTGGATTTGCCCAACCTGTCAAGTGGCGGGGCGTAGAGACGCAACATATTGCGTCTCTGTCCCTTCAGGGGCGTGCGGCTTCCCATTGCCGGTTTCCTGCTTACGGCGCGTGGCAAGATCGCAATGGAATTATACCATAGGGCTTTTTTTTACCTTAGAGCAGGCTACATGCGCTATAATCCGGGCCAGACTTGGCGCTTAACTTCGTGTGTGGACAGAGGTGTCAGTATGCTCTTCGGCATACGCAGTCTCCCCAACCTACTCGGCCTCTTTCGGATTGTCACTACCCCACTCCTGGTCTGGCTCGTGCTCTTGGCCGAGCCAAGCGCGTATCTCTGGGCTGTGGCGCTTTTGGTGATCATGGCGGCGAGCGACATCGCCGACGGGAAAATCGCCCGCTATCTGCACGTCGTTTCGCCGTTGGGCATCTTCCTCGACACGATCAGCGACAAGATTTTCGTCACCGGGGCTTTGATCCCCATGGTACAGATTGGCATGCTCTCCGGTTGGGTGGTCTTTGTGATTATCGTCCGCGAGTTTGTTGTCTCAGGCTTACGCTCGTTCGCCGCCGCCGAGGGCGTGGTCATTTCGGCTGGCAAACTAGGTAAGCAAAAACTGGTTGTGACCGTGATCGCCCTCGTCTGGGCACTGCTCTCTGCCAACGCCGAGGCGGGGGGCCTCTTCGCTACCCTCTTTGGTGGCGCACTCAGACCACTCCTCGCCCTCTGGCCCTTCGTGATCGCCCTCGCCGTCACTTGGACCCTCGTCTCCGGCGTCGAATACCTCTGGCACGCTTGGCCTTTGTTACGCCAAGGCTGGACGCCACGCTCCACCAGCAAGCCTTCGTGAGCATTGCAGATTGTAGATTGTAGATTGCAGGAGATGGTGCATTTGCCCAAACTGTCAATCTGGCTTGAACCATGCCTAAAATCGCAATAGAGCAAAAGTAACGCTGTGAGGCGTCTTGTCATGCTGAGCGCAGCGAAGAATCCCGACCGGGACGCTTCGCTGCGCTCAGCGTGACAGCGTACCTTTTGC
>CAIRDL010000876.1 GCA_903877345.1 uncultured Oscillochloris sp.
AAGGCGACACTGTTGCCCCGGTAGGAAAGGCCCTCGCTGCGGCCCTTCTGCATCTTGCGATACTTGGTGCGCTTAGGAAGCAGCATGATCGCCCCTCCGAGGTCGGCGCTCGCCACGCTCGCCGCCGCGCTCACTGCGCTCGCTGCGTTCGGGGTTACTGACCTGTTGCTCGACCTGCGCCTTGCCTAGCCGGTCGGGGAAGATTTCGCCCTTATAGATCCAGACCTTGACGCCAATGCGCCCGTAGGTGGTGTGGGCGTGAACTGCCGCGTAGTCAATATCGGCGCGGAGCGTATGGCGGGGCACGCGGCCCTCGCTCTCGCTCTGGATGCGCGACATTTCGGCCCCGCCGAGGCGACCCGAACACTTAATCCGCACGCCCTGGGCACCCAAGCGGCGGGCGCGCTGGACGGCCTGCTTCATCGCCCGTTTGTAGCTCACGCGCTTGTTGATCTGCTCGCCAATGCTCTCCGCCACCAACTGGGCATCAAGCTCGGGCTGATGGATCTCCTGAATGTTCAGCTTGATCTTCTTGCCCGTGCGCTTCTCGAGCGTCGTCTTCAACTGATCAACATTGGCCCCGCGCTTGCCAATCACGATCCCGGGCTTTGCCGTAAAGACCGTCACCTCAACCTTATTGGCCGAGCGCTCGATCTCGATCCGCGACACCCCGGCGTTCGCCAACTCCTTGGCGATCAGCTTTCGCAGCGCCAAATCCTCGTGGAGCTGCGTGGTGTAGGTATCGCGTTCGGCGAACCACTTCGACTGCCAATCTTTGATGTAGCCGAGGCGAAAGCCAATCGGATGTACTTTGCGTCCCAAAGAATGCCTCCTACTGTCGGCAGCCTAGTAGCCTGATCCGTCATCAACGATCACGGTAATGTGGGTCGTTGGTCGCCGGATCTTATTCGCCATACCGCGTGCGCGCGGCATAAAACGCTTCAAAACCGGCCCCTGGTCAGCGAAAATCCGCTTGACCACCAGAGCCTCCGGGTCAAGGTCGAAATTATGCTCGGCGTTCGCCGCCGCCGACTTGATGGTCTGCGCCACCTCACGGGCCGCCTTCTGGGGCATGTAGTTCAGGGTAGACAGGGCTTTCCCAACCGGCATCCCCCGCACCACATTCATCACCAAGCGAACCTTGAGGGGTGAGATATGCACTTGACGCGTTATCGCTTTAACTTCCATCGTTATACTCGTTTGCACTCCCGACGCTACCGGCAGGTGCGGCGCACATCGCAAACCGAACCATTGTACCATACTTCACGAATTGCGCGCACGACCGAGCCAAGCCGCGCCGAGGTGGCGCTACTTCAGCTTGCCGCGCTTATCGGCCTTCTTGCCCCCGTGGCCCCGGAAGAGCCGGGTGGGCGCGAACTCACCGAGCTTGTGGCCGACCATGTTCTCGGTGAGATAGACCGGGACGTGGCGGCGGCCATCGTGGACGGCGATGGTGTGGCCGATCATCTGCGGGAAGACGGTCGAATCACGCGACCATGTCCGCAGCACCCGCTTCTCACTAGCGCGGTTCATATCCTCAACGCGCTCGAGCAGCCTGATGTCAACATACGGCCCTTTCTTTGACGAACGGGACATCGCTCATGCCTCCTGATGGCTACGGCCTTTAGGCGATAGGCAGTATCCTGTTAGGGATTTACTACCTACCGCCAGGGCCAAGCAGCCTGGGTTACACCTTCCGCCGACGCACAATAAAGCGATCCGAGCGTTTGTTATGCCGCGTTTTCACACCACGGGCGGGCTTGCCCCACTTCGTCTTGGGGGTGCTCATGCCACGCGGGGCGCGGCCTTCGCCGCCACCGTGGGGATGGTCGCGGGGGTTCATGACTGCGCCGCGCACGGTGGGCCGGCGACCCAACCAGCGTGAACGTCCGGCCTTACCGATCCGCACATTCTGGTGATCCGCGTTGCCGACTTGCCCAATCGTCGCCATACAGCGCACATGAATCTGGCGCATCTCACCGGAGGGCATCCGCAGGGTGGCGTAATCGCCCTCTTTCGCCATGAGTTGCGCGGACGTGCCAGCACTCCGCACCAACACCCCGCCGCGCCCGATCTCCAGTTCCAGGTTATGGATCTGCGAACCGAGGGGAATCGCGCTCAGAGGCAGCGCATTCCCGGGCCGAATATCGGCCTCGGCCCCACTGGCAATCGCGTCGCCGACCTTCAGGCCCACCGGCGCGATGATGTAGCGCTTTTCGCCGTCAATATACGCAATCAGTGCGATGCGGGCCGTCCGGTTGGGATCATACTCAAGCGCCTGCACCTTGCCAGGAATCCCAAGCTTATCGCGCTTGAAATCAATGATGCGGTAAAAGCGCTTGTGACCGCCGCCGCGATGGCGGGTCGTGATGCGCCCTTGGTTATTGCGCCCGGCCTGCTTCCGCAGAGGCTCGATCAAGCCCGGCTCCGGGCGCTTCTTGGCCAGATCCTCGAAGGTCGAGACCGACATATTGCGGCGACCCGCCGAGGTCGGCTTGTACTTACGAACACCCATCGTGTTACCTCAGCTCTCGAAGATCTCGATCTGATCGCCCGGAATGAGCGTGACAATCGCCTTCTTCCACTCGCGGGTGTAGCCCACCTCGCGCCCCCGGCGCTTGAGCTTGCCGCGCACATTCATCGTATGGACTTTTGCCACCGTGACGCTGAAAATCGTCTCGACAGCGTGCTTAATCGCGGGCTTGGCCGCAGCACGGAGCACCTCGAACGAATACTTGTTATGAATCCGCAGATTCGTATTCTTCTCCGTGATCAGCGGGCGGATGATAATCTCATGCGGCGTAGGCATGGGTTTACTCTTCCTCGCTTGCCGCCGCCGCAGCGTCGGCGCGTGGCCCCAGAATGCCTTCGATCACCGGGAGCGCAGCCTGGGGGATGATAATGTTGTCGTAGTGCAGCAAGTCGCGCACGTTCAGATAATGCGCGAGCAACGTCCTAACCTGGGGCAGGTTATTAGCTGAACGCTGCACAATCTGATTCGCCACACTCTTGTTTTCCACGATAATGAGCGTCTTGCCGACACATGCGTGCGCTTGCAGAAAGATCACCGCATCTTTCGTGCGGGGCTGGGGGAAGGTGATCTGATCTACAAAGCGAATAGCCGCCACAGCATATTTAGCCGAGAGCGCCGAACGCACCGCCGAACGGCGCATCTTGCGCGGCATACTGACCCGGTACGAACGTGGGTGCGGGCCGTGAGCAATACCGCCGCCGGCGTGGTGGGGTGCCCGAATGCTGCCCTGACGCGCCCGCCCCGTACCCTTCTGGCGATAGAGCTTCCGCGTACTTCCCTTGACCTCACCGCGCCCACGGGTACTCTGCGTCCCGAGGCGTTTATTGGCGGCCTGCATCACCACATACTGGTGCATCAACGGCACATTCGGCGTCGCGCCAAAAATGTAGTCGCTCAGTTCAATGGTGCCAACGGACTCGCCGCCCTGGTTATAAAGTGTCGCCTGCATCGCTTTACCCCTTTAGACCTTTACCGCCCGGCGAATCTGGAGCAGGCCGTTGCGGGCGCCGGGGACGGAGCCCTTGACCAAGAGTAGATTTTTGTCGGCCAACACCTCAACCACCTCGAGGTTTTGCACCGTCACGCGCTTGCCGCCCATGCGTCCGGCCATCTTCTGGCCCTTCCAGACGCGGCCCGGCGTCGTGCCTGCGCCGATGGAACCGGGCGCACGGTGGCGGTCACTTTGGCCGTGGGTCTTGGGGCCACCCCGGAAATGGTGGCGCTTCACGACACCCGCAAAGCCGCGCCCCTTCGAGTTGCCCGCAATATCCACCTTCTGGCCCGCCTGGAACAGATCGGCCTTGATAATCTCACCCACCGTATGGGCTTGGGGATTGTCTGCGCTGAACTCACGCAAAATACGCATGAGCATCCCGGCACCCTTGAGGTGGCCCTGTTCGGGCCGGGTCAACTTCCGGGCCGGCACTTCCTCGAAGCCGATCTGCACCGCATCGTAGCCATCCCGCTCGGCAACGCGCACCTGCGTGACCACGCACGGCCCCGCGTTAATCACCGTAACGGGGACGACTTCACCCTTGGCGGTGAAGACCTGCAGCATCCCCACTTTGCGACCCAACATCCCATGCACCATTACTGCTACCTCCGCAGCTTACGCTAGTACGCAGCGGCTGCCTTTGTACGCACGATCTTTTGAGGTGATCGGCAAGAGCCTAAACGATCCGTTTTTTTATGTGGCTCTCACCTAACATAAAGGGTAAACGGGTTAGACAAGGTTCATGGCTACTTTACAGTCTCGGCCCGCGCAGGGCATCCTACTGCGCTCAACCTACAACCTGAAACCCGGCACCTAAAACCTTGGCTTACAGTTTAATCTCGATATCCACACCGGCGGGGAGATTGAGTTTCATCAGCGCGTTAATGGTTTGCTGGCTCGGATCAAGCACATCAATCAGGCGCTTGTGGGTTCTGATTTCAAACTGTTCCTGCGAGTCTTTGTCAATGA
>CAIRDL010000877.1 GCA_903877345.1 uncultured Oscillochloris sp.
AAAGATAAGCGGGTTGGCCCAAAGACCGCCTTGCTCATTGTGTGGTCGCGGGCGAGCTCAAAACGATGGGCTAAGCTTGTAGCATATCGGCGGTTTAGCTTTTTGGACGGGGGTTCGACTCCCCCCATCTCCACCAATCCTCAGCAACGGCGTCTGGTACCCCCAGACGCCGTTGCTAATACCAGAGGGGAGCCACACCCATGCCACCTGCCCCACTTTCACCCCATGCCATACTTACCGTAAGCAGAGAAAACGGTGAAACTATGAGCATGGCAGTAGAAACCCTCCCCATCAGTCAGGCAGCCCAGGCACTGGCCTTCCCAGAAGCACTGTTGCGCCACCTAGTTCTAGCTGGCGTTGTCACGGGCGATAAGAGTACCTGTGACCTTGACCAGGCCGCCCAGGTTGTGGCCCGCCTGCGTGCGGTGCAAGCGCCGGTAGCAGGCCATCCTATTCTGGCGACCGATGCCGCTGTAAAATACGGCTTCGCACCAGAAACTATTTACCGCTGGCAAGAGGCAGGTCAGATTAAGCTACTGGAGTCGCGCACCCGTAGCCGACTATTCAATGAAGGCGATATTGCCCTTGCACGAGCCCTAGCAGATCTTGTTGGGCAAACCCCTGGGCGCTCTATCTTCCCGGCAAAACCGCGCAGCGGGCGTCCCAAGAAGATAGCAGCCTAAGAGGCGATACAAAGCGCCAGAAAGCCCTCCGGCATTGCCGGGGGGCTTTCTTATACCCGGATATTCATGTATTGACAAAAGTCCTGTGAACAACTACACTAGCAAACACCGGCGGGCGGCAGGGTAAGGATGCACAGGACAAGGCCGGTCGCAAGTGGCTTTGCGACCGGCCCCGGAAAACGAGAGAGAAATGGAAAATCCATTGTACTACAAAGCCACACGGCTACCTGTTCCGCGTCCTAATGCCATCCGTGCAAACGAGGCCCTCCATGTTTGCGCGCAAACATCAAAGGAGGAAGCGACTCATGAGTAATCAACGCCAGTTCACCGTCACGATCACTCTGAACGACGAAGAATACGCGACGGTGCAACGAGAGATTGCACAGATGAAGGAGATCGCGAGTGATATTCGTTGGTCGGTGGAAGCAATGCTTGCGGTGATGACGCATAACGAGATTCACTCGACGGCGCGGCTGCAGCGACAACGAGCACGCACGCGGGAAGAAAGGCTGATAGCCCCATCCAACGGCGCGGATGTAGAACTTGGTGTCCCCCATTGAGCAATGGACAACCGTGTCCGCGATGCGGCGGCACCGACCGCTTCTATCTCGTCAGCAACCCGCGCAATGGGGGGCACCGTTCTGGCTTTGCCACCAGTGCCAGCACTACCTACCGGCCACCGACGACGCGCCAACGCGCAGCCCCATTCAGCACCTCAGCGCCGACGAGATTGATCAGGCGCATATGGGCTATGGCGCGGTTGCCCGCTGGTGCGCCGCCTATCTCTGGTCGCCAGACCCCGAAGCCGTCCGAGCGCTGAACTACCTCCGCGCCCGTGGCTTCACGGATGCAACCATTCGCGCTGTCCAGATGGGCTACCACCCAGTGACGCACGGCTACGCCAAAACTGGCTGTGGGCCAATTGATTGGGGGGTAGTTTCGGGCATCACCCACGAAGAATATGGAGCAGCCCAACGCGGCGGGCTCCTCGGCCCCCAAGGGCGGCCCAAGGGGGTGTTACGCGGCACGATCACCCTGCCCTATTGGCACCAGGGGCGCTGCGCTGCACCCTCGTGCGCGGGCGGCAATTTAGCGGCGAGGGCAAAACCCGCTACCTGTCGCCCGCCGGGGTAGCGCTCTACGCCGGGTCGGCACCAACGCTGTACCTCTCTGATGACATCCAGAGCGCCAGCACCATCCTGTTGTGTGAGGGCGAGTTCAAGGCATTGGCAGCGCGGCAAGCGGGCGTCCCGGCGGTCGCCCAACCGGGGGTAGGCTACCTGCCTAAGCCGTTTGTGCAGGCGTTAGCCGGCAAAACCGTCGTGGTTGCCTACGACGTAGAAGAGCGGCGTGACCCGTTCGAGTTGTCGCCAGGTGAGCGCTTCACCTTAACCGTCGTGGCGCGTCTCTGTGGCATCAGTCAGCAAGAGCAGATCGAGAAGTTATATAAGGCGCTCGGCGATCTCGAAAAGGCGAAGAGCGACGACATCCGCGAACAGACCGTCGTGCTTGCCCAGGTGGAAGCAGCAAAGGAGCGCATCGCTCGGCTCAAGCTGCAACTGGCCCGGGTCAAAGAGCTGAAGATCCAGGTGAAAGTGTTGCGGCTGCCCCGACGGGCCGATGAGCATAAGGTTGACCTCGACGGGTTCTTACTTCGCCATGCCGCCTCGGCGCTCGGTGAACTGGTGCGCGAGGCACCGGATGGGGGGGACTGGTACACGGCCCACAGCGGGGGCGAGTTCGCGTTCACCCGCACGGGCATGACCAATGGCAAGCCCGTGGCGAACTACAAGGCCCGCATTGTTGAAACGGTCTATCAGCACGATGGGCTAATCACATCAGCGCTGCAGCGGCTGGTCATCCAGACGCCCAGCGGAAAGCGACGAACGGTGGACATCTCAGCAGACGAGTGGGCCGACGACCGGCAGGCCGTCAAGAGCATCAGGAAGGGCTTGCAAGAAGGCACCTTCGACGATTCTCCCATGCAAGCCTTGCGGGCGGTGCGCCTCTTGAGCAATCAAGGGGACGCGCCCGTCAGTCGGCTCGTCAATACCTGTACGGGCTGGGAACAGATCGACGGCCATTGGCACTTTCTCATCCCAGACGGGGCAATCCATGCCGGGGGCATCAACACCACCAACCGGGCGGTGATTGATGCCGACACGGTCGGCAACCACTACGCAATGTGCGGGCCGGGGGACGCGGCCACCGGTGCAGCGGCGTGGCTCGCCTTCCTACGCGGGGCGGTGTGTCCGCAACCGCTGGCATTAGTGCTCGCAGGCCAGACGGCGCTGGCGGTGCTGCACAGGTTCAATGGCAACGAAGCGCGATCAATGGTGTGGCTCCACAACGAAACCGGGTCACTGAAAACCGCCGTGATCCGTGCCGGGGTGTTAGCCCTCTTCGGCCCCCGCTTCACCGCCGAGCGGGGCGACGGGGCACCCGTCATCAAATGGAATAGCACGGCCACGGCGCTCTCGCTGGCATCCTTCTACTACCGGGATCTCCCGCTCATCATTGACGACTACAAAGTCGGCATGATCAACCCGGAGCAGCTCAAGAAGTACATCCATGACTACAGCGAGGGCGCCAGCCGCGCACGGGGCAATGTCAAGCTGACCCTCGACCGGGCAAGGCCGATCCGGGTCATGGCCTTCAGCACCGCCGAAGATGTGCCGGTTGGCGACCCTGGGATGCAAGCACGGTTGATGGCGCTCAGGCTCAAGCCAGAGACGGTTGACGAAGATGCGCTCACGACGCTGCAGCGGGCCGGGGTTGCGGGACATCTCGCCGCGTTTTGGCGTGGCTTCATCCAATTTCTCGCGCAGGCACTCGATATGCACGGGGTTCAGGTGGTCGAGGAGGAAATGCAGCAGATGATTCGGGCCGACGATGCCGCGATGGTGGGGCACAAGCGAACCGCCGGTTCTCTACGGCAAAACCGTGCGGCGTGGTTGGTGGTAGCAAACTGGCTTCGGAAGAGCGGCTATATCACCGAAGCGGAATCCACCACTGCCGCGCTGCTGTACGCCATTGGGGTGCTACGGGGTAACGGAATCAAGCGCCCGCCGCTGCGCTAATCAGCGACGGGCAAGGAGGGACGAGTGACCAAGACTCCCACGCCAAGCATACCACGCCGAACCACATGGGCACGGCGATCCGCGCCACCGCCCAGGGCTGATGCAACGTCAGCGGCAGGCCGCTGAGACAAGGCGAACACCTTTCGGGTACGATGCAGGTAGCAACCAATCATCAGTGCCAGAGAGGTGTTCACCATGGATGTTACCACCGTGACCGTGCAACCGTTCGGCAGCGCGCAGCCGTGTACGCTCAATTTGGCCGCGATCTATCACCCATTCCAGCAGGTGCCGGACCAACGCTCCCGGCGTGGGGTGCGCTACCCCTTGGCGGTGCTGCTGACGATTGCGTTTTGGGCCAAACTCGCCGGGGCCACTCAGGTGCGTGCCATCGCCGAGTGGGCGCGGGAGCGCCAGGAGGAACTGGCCACCCGCTTTGGGTTGGCGCGCACCCAGATGCCGCATCCCACCACTTGGAGCCGCGTGTTCGCCGCTGCGGTGGCCGCAGCGGCGCTCGACCACGCCCTTGCACTGTTGCTGGTGCCGCCCGCGTCGGCCGAGGTGCCTGCCCGGGTCAGCCAACAACTTGCCTTGGACGGCAAGACCATGTGCGGCACGATCCCCCGTGGTGCGAGCCAGGGCGTCCATCTGCTCAGTGCGTATGACGTCGAAGCCGGGGGCGTCGTGGCCCAGGTACCCGTCGGGCGCAAGGAGAATGAAATTGTGGCCGCGCCGCGCCTGCGCAAAGGCTTGAACCTGCGAGGCACCATCATCAGCGGCGACGCCATGGTTGCCCAGCGCAGCCTAAGTACGCAGGTGGTGGAGGAAGGCGGGGATTACTGCTGGATTGCCAAGGAGAACCAGCCCACCCTGTTTGACGACCTCAAACTGCTGTTCAGCCCGATCGAAATCCCCGTGGCGAAGGGCTTCAGCCCCATCCCGCTGGATTTGGTCACGGTCGAACCGTGCGACAAAGGCCATGGGCGGCGGGAGTACCGGCGGCTAACGACCAGTAGCTTGCTGGCCGGCTCCAGTGATTGGCCCTCTCTGGCCCAAGCCTTTCAGATCGTCCGGGTTGTCTCCGAAGGACGGAACTTCAGCTGCGAGGAGCGCGATGGCATCACCAGTGCACCCGCAGGTGTGGCCACGCCCCAGCGCCTGTTGGCCGTGGTGCGGGGCCACTGGCAGATTGAGAACGGCTTGCATCATCGCCGCGATGTCACCTTGCAAGAAGACGCCTCTCCGCTGCGGATGGGCCAGGCTCCCCACATCCTCGCCTGCTTGAATAACGCCGTCTGTGGCCTGACAGCCCACGCCGGTCAGACCAACCTGGCCGCCTTCCAACGCTCCCTGGCCGCCGCCATCGACCGGCTGCTGTTCCGGAACTGACTTTGCATCAGCCCTGTGGTTGCGACAACACCACCAGCGTAAGTTGTCGCCGCATGCTATGCTACGCGCCGTGATTCGGGCTTGGTCATGCACTCGTACCCATGCCACCAATACTCCCGTTCATTCCTTCCTCCTCCCACCCGCCCGTATCATCCGTACCCGCACCACGCATCTGCAAGTGCTTATGGATTCGATGGCCGCCTACATGCCCCAGGATCGGCGTCACGCCCTAGCACACGGGTTACACCGACGGCACCGTCCTCTTTGCCGACATCTCCGGCGTTACCCCACTGACCGACCACCTCAACCGTACCTATGCGGCACTGCTGGCCGGTGCGGCGCGGCAGCGCTTTCTAGCGGAGGAGGCGCATCGGGGGTTGTTGGCCGACGGCTGACGGCTGCTGCAAGCTAAAAGCTAAATATAGCAAACCTAAATCAGTTGTAAATCGCACGTATGAGCCAATACGCGCCTATCTGGGTAAGAAACCGTGTAAAACGTCTGCGTAGAGAGGCTAAACAATGTTCAAGGACAAGATTCGGTGCCTCTATCCCTAGTACACAG
>CAIRDL010000878.1 GCA_903877345.1 uncultured Oscillochloris sp.
GACAGAGGATCACATCGGCGGTGATGCCCACATTCCGCAGCGCCATCACCGAGTGTTGGGTCGGCTTGGTCTTCAGTTCGCCCGTCGAGCCGATGTGGGGCAACAGGGTGACGTGAATGTAAAGCACATTGTCGCGGCCAACGTCTTTCCGCATCTGGCGGATGGCCTCCAGGAAGGGCAAACTCTCAATATCGCCAACCGTGCCGCCAATCTCCACAATCACCACGTCGGCATTGCTCTCTTTGCCGACCGCCACAATGCGCGTCTTAATCTCATCGGTAATGTGCGGAATCACCTGGATCGTGCCGCCCAAATAATCGCCCCGCCGCTCTTTGGTGATCACTGCCGAGTAGATCTGCCCCGTCGTCACATTGCTCAACCGCGTCAGATTCTCGTCAATAAAGCGCTCGTAATGCCCCAAGTCCAGATCCGTCTCAGCCCCATCTTCGGTGACGAACACTTCGCCATGCTGGTACGGCGACATCGTGCCCGGATCAACATTGAGGTAGGGGTCAAGTTTGAGGATCGAGACGCCGACGCCACGACTTTTCAGGAGCCTACCAATGGAGGCTACGCTGATCCCCTTGCCCACCGAGGAGACCACCCCGCCGGTTACGAAGATGTACTTGGCCATGCTGCTACCCCTTCTCTTTGCTATATGCCTGTACTTGCCCCGGCTGTGTGGCTCCCGGCTCCGTTGCCGCTCGTCTGCAAGCACTACAGACTGTAGGTTAAAAAAAAGTGGGTCGGTCAACCGGGAGGGTTGAGCCGACCCACATACCTTCGGGTCTCAGGCGGTCACTTGTCATTATCTCGCTTACCACTCAGCACACCTACCAAAATCGCGGCTTCACTATTTTTAAACGAGTGCCGCTCCTGCTTTTTCTTGTGCGCTAGACCCCAGGAGGTTACAACTGGGTACTTATCGCCCGCAACACGACCACGCGGGTCTCTTCATTTTCGGCAGGGAGGTTCGCGGCAGTCACATTGAGTTTCTCCTCGGCGACAAGGTCTTTGCGTCCCAATTCATGGGTGAAGCGTTCGAGGGTGCCCAATTCGTGGGTGAAGGAAAGCTGCGCGGTGGCGTAGTGCATCGGAATGACGATGCGGGGTCGTGGCTCCAGTTGGCTGATCACGTTAAGCGCCTCGGCGGGGCCAATCGTGGTGCCGCCGCCGACGGGCACGAAAAGTACATCCACGTTGCCAATGGCCTCAAGTTGGGCTTGGGTCAGTTCATGGCCTAAATCGCCGAGGTGGCAAAAGACCACGTCATCCATGTGGATCACAAAGACGGTGTTCACACCGCGTTCGGCCCCTTGCGCCTTATCGTGGTAGGTGCGGATGCCGGTGATCAGAATGCCGCTGATCTCGTACTCACCGGGGCTGTCAACCACAAACAGCTTCTCACGCATCGGCTTCACCTGTGCGCTGTTGTTGTGGTCGGCATGGTCGTGGCTCACCGTCACAATATGGGCCGTGGGCCGCCCAAGGTCAAGGCCAATCGAACGGCTGAACGGGTCACAAAGCACAATCCCGTCGCGTCCGCGCAGACGGAAACAGGCGTGACCAAGAAACTGAACTTCGGGCATAGGTTCCTAGCGCTCCTCTTGAGCATCCGGCTGCGCGTGCAGCTCATTCCAGAGTATAGCAAGCATTGGGCGAATCACGTGCAGGCTGAAACCGCGCCGTTGCAGCAAGCCACCCAGGCGGCGCTCGAACGTGGCGCGGTCGGGACTCGTGGCGTAGCGGCGCAGGGCAGTGCGGGCGACCGCCTCGGCGCGGGCAGCTTCACCGTCAGGGTCGGCATCCGTTGCGGCGAGGGCTTCTGCGATGGTGGCGCGATCCACACCCTTGCGGCGCAGTTCGTCGCGTAAAGCATTCGCCCCACGGGGCCGGAAGTTCTGGCGGTTTTCAACCCAGTAGCGGCTAAAGGCGGCGTCGTCGAGCAAGCCGAGGGCGTCAAGCCGCGCAATGGCCTGTTCAATGGCGTCGGGGGCAAAGGCTTTGCGCCCAAGGCGCTGGCGAATCTCGGCGGTGGAACGCGGGCGGGCGGCGAGCAAACGAGCGGCGGCGCTCAGTGCCCGTTCGGCGGCGACGGCAGCCTCAAGCTGCGCCCACGTCGCCTCGTCAAGCTCCAGACCAAGGGCGAGACCCGTTTCGGCGAGGGTGGTGAGACTGAGGCCGAGTGCGAACTCGCCATCAATGAAAAGATTGACCCGTTGGCTGTCGTGGGCCTGGGCGGTGATACTGGTGATTTTGCCTGGGGGCATGGCGCTTACATGGGGTGCGGGGAGAGCCGAGCCCTCCCCGCAGACTGCAGTGTCTGATTCGCAAACTTCCGATCAACTACTCGTCAAAACTATCGTCCGGGTCCTCTTCATCGGGGATGGGGACGCTGACGGGCAGGGCAATGGGATTGGAGAGACCCTGGGCCTTAATCTGGCGCTCGATCTCGTCGGTGAGAGCGGCGTGCTCCTTCAAGTACTGGCGCACATTCTCACGGCCCTGACCGAGGCGCTCCTCACCGAGATAGAACCACGCCCCGCTCTTACGGATAA
>CAIRDL010000879.1 GCA_903877345.1 uncultured Oscillochloris sp.
ACACGCCCCAGCCCCCAGAGGGGTGTCTGCGCGACGGCGACCGGCTGTGTGGCGGCGAGTTGCTGAGCATGCTGCGTCCCCACCCAAAGGCGTGGCGCAGCACCCGCGAGCACCGCCAGGGTTTGCACCAGTTGGAGCACGCTGCCGAGATTGCGCTCCTGAAGCGCCGCGAGCATTACGCTGTCGAGGGCGTCCGCAGCATTCTCCGTGTGATCGAGCGCCCAGAGGTGGACAACACCCCGCAGAGGCGTAGGCGTCGGTCGGGCCGCCCACGCCTTCAGCCCCGCCACGTCCGTCGTCAGCTCAACCCTCTCGCCAAGCTCCCGCAGCAACAGCGCCAGCGCCGCGCCAACCCCGCCCGCATCAGCCAGAATGAGCCAGTGCCCGGGCTGCGTGGGCGGCACGACGGTCAGGGGCCGGGTTTGTCGTTCCCAGTCCACCTCATAGAGCAGCCCCTCGACCTGTGCCGCGCCATGTGCCGCCACGGCCTTGGGCTGACGACTGTTCGAATCAAGCCAATGGTACTGGCGCTGGAACGGGTAGGTTGGCAACACGACCGTCTGCCGTCGGCACTCGACGTTAGCCCAGTCAATGGCCACGCCCTGCACGTACAAAGTTCCTAGGCTGGACAACATCTGTTGCGTATCAGGCTGATCTTCGCGCAGGCTGGGGAGCATCAGCGCGTGAGCCGCTAGGCCCGTTCCCTCACCCTGCATCAGTTCATCAAGTACCAAACCCGCCATACTAAGCAGCGTCGGTTTCGATCCGATCTCCACGAAGATGGTGCAGCCCTGCTCGCGAAGCGTCGTCACGCCGTCAGCGAAGCGGATGGTGTTGCGTAGGTGTTGGCGCCAGTAGGCCGGGTCAGTCAGTTCGCTGCTGACCAATCGCCCAGTCATGCTGGAGACCACGGGAAGGCGGGGCGGAGCGAGGCGCACCATCCGCACTGCAGTGGTAAACGCATCCAGCACCGGGTCGAGCATGGGCGAGTGGGCGGCGACGGGAATATCCAGCGGGCGGGTCTTGAGGCCCGCCGCGTTCAGGTGGGCCGTAACGTGGATCACACTGTCACGCCCCCCGGACAGCACGATGCTCCGGGGGCCATTGATCACCCCGACCGTCACATCAGCATACGCCGCCAGGAAGGGCGCAACCTCAGCCTCAGACGCCTGCACGGCGACCATGCCACCACGAGCGGTTTCCATCAGCCGCCCGCGCTCGGTAACGAGCCGCAGCCCATCCTCCAAAGAGATGACCCCAGCGGTATAGGCGGCGGCGAAATCGCCCAAGCTATGACCCAGCACCGCATCCGGTTGCACCCCCCACGAGCGCCACAGATCCGCTAGGGCACACTCCAGCGCAAAGTTGACTGCCTGCCCGCAGGGGTGCGACTCCAGCAGGTCATTATGCTCCGGTGGCGTTGCCGGGTAGAGCAGTTCGAGCAACGAGCGGCCCAGACAGTCGCGCAGCACCTGATCGCAGCGCTCCATGCGCTCGCGGAAGAGCGGCTGCGTGGCGTAGAGTTCGCGCCCCATCTGGAGATACTGAGAGCCCTGGCCGGTAAAGAGGAAGGCGATTTTAGGCGTAGCCTTAGCTTCCGGGGCATAACCCTGGATGCGCTTGGGCGTGATTTCGCCCTTGGTAAAGGCCACAAGCTGGGCTTGCGCCTCCGCGATGGTTGCCGCGACCAAGGCCAAGCGGTGGCTGAAGTGGGCACGACCGCTGTTGCTCGTGGCGGCGATAGCGGGCAGATCGGCATCAGCGAAGGCTGGTAGAGTGACGGCATACTGCTGCGCGAGTGCGTGCAGCGCGGCCTCACTCTGCGCGCTCAGGGTCAGCAAATGGGCGGGTCGCCACAACTGTTTTGGGCTCACCGCAGGCGGGGCGGCTTCCAGGATGACATGGGCATTGGTGCCACTAAAGCCAAACGAGCTGACAGCAGCGCGCAGGGGCTGCGCCGGATCTAGCTGAGGCCAGGGATGGGCCTGCGTAGGAATCGTGATCGCAGTGGCAGCGAGCAGGGGGTTGATCGCCCGCAAGTGTAGATGGGGCGGAATCACGCCGTGCTGGAAGGCCAGCACGACCTTCAGCAGCCCGGCGATCCCGGCGGCGGCCTCCGTATGCCCAAGGTTGGTCTTCACCGAGCCAACGATAAGCGGGTTGGCTGGCCCGCGCCCCCGGCCATACACTGCCTCTAGGGCGTGAACCTCAATCGGGTCGCCGAGGGAGGTGCCGGTGCCGTGGGCCTCCACATAGGCAATGGCGTGCGGCTGGAGGTGGGCCACCGCCAGTGCCTGCTGGATCACAGCCTCTTGCGCCAACCCGTTCGGCGCAGTCAGCCCATTGCTGGCCCCATCCTGGTTGATCGCCGTGCCGCGAATGAGCGCCAGAATGGTATCACCGGCGGTCTGAGCGTCGGCGAGGCGTTTGAGCACCACCACGCCGCAGCCCTCGCTCCGCACATAGCCATCGGCGGCGGCATCAAAGGTTTTACAGCGACCGTCGGGGGCCAGCATATTGGCCTGCGAGAAGGCGATGCTCAGTTCGGGCGACAGGAGCAGGTTGACCCCGGAGGCCAGTGCCAGGGTTGACTCACCCGCACGCAGACTCTGGCAGGCCAGATGCACCGCCACGAGCGACGACGAACATGCTGTGTCCACCGCCATCGCCGGCCCAGCAGTACCCAGGAAATAGGCAATCCGGCCCGCCGCTACTGCATTCGCGGTACCTGTCCCGTAGTAGGTGCTGAGTTCCGCCTGTCTGGCTTGCACCAGCTTATAGTCATCGCCAAAGATACCGACATAGATACCAGTCGCGCTTCCCTTGAGCGTCTCCGGGTTGATCCCGGCATACTCAAGCGCCTCCCAGTGCGTCTCAAGTAACAGCCGCTGCTGGGGATCCATCGCGGCGACCTCAACCGGGGCAATGCGGAAGAAAGGCGCATCGAAACCAGTCACCTGATCCAGAAAGCCACCGTAGCGTGTGCGAATCTGGCCGGGCTGGTCGCCATAGAGTGCGGCCATATCCCAGCGATCACCCGGCACCTCGCTGATCGCATCAACGCCGTTGATCAGCAACGACCAGAACGCAGCCGGATTGGTGACTCCACCGGGGAAACGGCAGGCCATGCCGATGATCGCAATCGGCTCAGGCCCCGCCTCAGGCGCGGTAGGTCGAAAGGCAATGGCCTCGGGTGCGGCGGCGGGCAGTTCGTCGAGCGTGTAGGGCTGGCTGGCGCGGGCGGGCGCAACCGGAAGGGGCGGTGGCAGTTCCTGCGCTACCGTACCCACTGGAGAAGCCGAACTGACCGGGGCGGGCGGCTCCTGTTGCAAATAGCTGATCAGCGCCTCAGGCGTGGGGTAACGAAAGAAGAGGGTCGGTTCAAGTTCTCTGCCGAACAGGTGGTGCAACACCAACCGCAGTTCCAGCAGTTCCACCGAGTCCAGCCCTAGTTCGCGCAGTGGGGTGCGGCGCGTGTATTGGATCGCCCGTGCGCTCCCCAACACCTCGCACACCGCCTGGTCAACCAGCGCCGGAATAGTGGTGGCGGCGGGCGGCGCAACTGGATCGGGGCGCCGGGCCTCCTGGCGGCGTGTGAGACGCTCGCGCAGATCGTCGTACACAACCAAGACGCCCGTGCCCAGATTCTCCTCGTCTGCCGGGCGATAGCCTGCAAGAACGCGGCTGATCTGGGCTCCGTGTGCTGCGTGGAAATTGAGGACAGGATCAACATACTGCCCCCGCTCGCCACGCAACTGCATATAGACCTCCATTGAGAGGTCTGGATGCAATGGATAGTTCTTGCAGCGAGTCACACCAACGACGCGCTCGATTCCCGGACGCAAGGTACAAAGCTGCAGCATAAACTCCAGGAGGTGATCCCCCAACGCATACTGTTGCACCTCGGGCAGCACATTGGCTGCCAAAAGCTGCACAACGGGGCCATCGGGAGTATGCAGGGCTTCCACCGCCCGGAAATTAGTCTGGAGCAGGGCGTTCGCAGCGGCGATCCGCTGGGTATAGATCGCCCCAACGACCCGCTGCTCCAGCACAGCCACAACCTGCCCTTCGGGGAAGCGCATCACGCGCTGTTGAAGCTCGGTGCGTGAGGTGCAGAGGGCCTCTGGCCAAGTGGCGACCTCAAGGGCCACCAGGGCCTCAAGGTCTGCGCTGGTGGGGCGGCGCATGTGATAGGGGTGGGGCGTGAAGTAATCGAGCGGGAGTGCCGCAGTCGGTGGGTGCGTTATGAGACGGCGGAAGCCCTCTGGTGTGGGAAAATAGCCCCACCTGGCGAGGGCTACGAGCAGGTGATCGGCCTGCCGCAACCCAGCAGCCTGCTCCGTGGGAAAGAGTTCGTCCCCCGCCTGATAAGCCCATCCCTGACTGAGTAGCAGGCTGCGTAGTTTCTCGGGCATACTGTCTCCATGGTCACCGCCGTTCACCATGCTGTCAAAATACCAAACAAACGCCTCAGAAGCGCCTTACGGTGCCCCCTGGATTCGACCACCTCATCTGGTCAGTTCATGCTGACCATCCTCGCGGCCCTGGCCCAACTGGAGTGCGACCAGATCGTGAAGCGCACCGCCGATAGACGCACGGCACGCGGGCGGAAGGATGGCGAGTTGGGCGGCATTGGCCCGCCTCATCGTCGTTTGCAGAGAGAAAAACGATGGTACATATAGCAATCCTACACAGGTTGTGAAAAGGAGTCGAGCCTTTAGGCGGCCCTATCCGGCTGAAGCCTTGACTCCACGCAACAACTCCAATAGGATTGCTATAGCATACATCCGGCAGGAGCTACCCGTCATCATGCAGGCCAGCGCGTATTGCGCCCCACTCAGGCACACCCCAGACTGACTGGCAACGATACCGCCCCACGCCCCGTAGAGCACCAGCAACTCGGCGATAGCCTCTCGAATGCCCGGCTTGCTCGCCTTGACCTGCCC
>CAIRDL010000880.1 GCA_903877345.1 uncultured Oscillochloris sp.
CACGCATCACGCATCACGCATCACGCATCACGCATCACGCATCACGCATCACGCATCACGCATCACGCATCACGCATCACGCATCACGCATCACATGCTTAGGCGAACGGTCAAGTTGGAATCGCCAATTCTGGAATCATGCCAAGAAGGAGCACGACGTATGCCTGAGATCGTGAAAGGCCAGAAGATCAAGCTCGCGGAACTTACCCCCGCGCTAAATCTGGAGATCGGCATCAGCTTGAGCTTTGCCACTTCGCAGGTGGTTGACATTAGCTGTTTTGGCGTGGATAGCAACAGCAAACTGGCGGATGATCGCTACTTCATCTTTTACAACCAGAAAACTTCGCCCTGCGGTTCGTTGACCGCCTTGGGGCCGCGTGATGGCGACCAAGAGCGCTTTCAGATAAGGTTGGCGGGATTGCCGGACACGGTACGGCGACTGGTCTTAACGGCAACGATTGATGGAGCAGGCGTGATGTCCCAACTTACGCAGGGTTCCTTGCGCCTGTTGGCGAACAACCAAGAGGTCGCCCGCTACCGCTTCACCGGCGCTGATTTTAGCCAAGAACGGGCGCTTATCATTGCTGAACTCTACTTCAAGGATGTCTGGCGCTTTGGCACCGTGGGGCAGGGGTTCAACGGTGGCTTGAGCGCGCTACTACAACATTTTGGCGGCCAGGAGCTTAGCGCGCCGCCTTCAAGTGCAGGCCAGCCCACCGTGCGGCTCCCTACCCCAGCGACAACCGTCGTGCTGCCCAATCCTATCCCGCCAGTACCCGCACCGTCGGCGGGCGTCAACATTACCAAAGTAACCCTGGAGAAGAAGGGCGACAAAAAGGCGGTTGATCTCCGCAAGGGTGGCGGCGTTCAGCCGTTGCACTTTAACCTGAACTGGGATAACCCCAACGCCGCCAAGCGCGGGTTTCTGGGCTTTGGTGGCGGTGGTGCGGCTCCCGACCTCGATTTGGGCTGCATGTATCGTCTGAAAGATGGCAGCAAAGGGGTAATCCAACCACTTGGCGGGATTTTTGGGGCCAAGGAGCGGCCACCCTTTATCTTCCTCGACAAAGATGATCGCACCGGGGCCGCTGCCGATGGGGAAAACCTCTATCTTTACCGCCCTGACCTGATTGATGCCGTGATGGTCTTTGCTTTGGTTTACGGAGGGGCCAAAGACTTCAGTTCGGTGAATGGGCGCATGACCATCCGTGAGCAGGCGGGCCATGAGGTCTTCATTCGCTTGGGTAGCCCGGATCCGCTGTTGACCTTCTGTGCGATCTGTATGGTCAGGCAGGTTGGCGCGACCATCGAAATCGTCAAGGAGGAGCGCTACTTCCGGGGACACTCTGAGGCGGATGAGCATTACCGCTTTGGGTTCACTTGGCGTGCCGGTTCAAAAAACTAGGCCGCAAGCCGCGCCAACAAAGGCACCACCCGGTAGCTGTTCCTAGCGCTGGACGCGGCAAAGAGACAGGAGTTCACCATGCCCGTCACGCTCACCAAAGGACAGAAGATCTCGTTAGAGAAAGAAGCCGGTACCAAGCTCACCAAAGTGGTGATGGGGCTAGGCTGGGACGCGAAGAAAGCGCAGGTTGATGTCGTCTGGTTTCGTCAGTTGCGGAGCAAAGACGGCAGCATCACCCACTCGGGGGACAATCTTACGGGTGCCGGTGCGGGCGATGATGAGCAGATCGTTGTGGACTTAACGCGGGTACCCGCTACGGTTAAGACGCTCGTCTTTGTAGTCAATAGTTTCACCGGCCAAAACTTCAGCCAGATCGAAAATGCGTTTTGCCGTATGGTTGACCAAGCCAACAACCGCGAGATTGCGCGCTACGACCTAAGCGGTGGCGGCAGCCACACCGCCCAAGTCATGGTCAAGGTCTATCGTCACAACGACGAGTGGAAGATGCACGCGCTTGGCGAGACTTGTAACGGGCGCACCTTTGTTGAGCTGTTGCCGGTCATCAAACCGCTGTTGTAGGTTCACGCAAGGGCCACCAACCGAGCGGCCCACCGCCTTTTTACCCAACACGAACCGCTGCTGACAGATCATTGTCGGCGGCGGTTCGTCGTTCATTGGGCGTAACCGGCTCAGGCTTGCCGAGCGGATAGGGACTAAGGGAAGCGGAAAATCTAAACCGTCCCGGTCGCTGCTTGATCCGTGATCCGTGATCCGTGATCCGTGATCCGTGATCCGTGATCCGTGATCCGTG
>CAIRDL010000881.1 GCA_903877345.1 uncultured Oscillochloris sp.
ACAGTCAAGCGCTACCGCGCGGTCTCGATGCACCACAGGTTTTTGTGGCCGCGCACATAGATGCGCCCGCCCGCAAACGCGGGGGTGGCACGCACCGCATCGCCCAGCGGGTTCACCGACAGCTCCTTGCCTTCGCGCCCGAGCGCGTATACGCGGAACACGCCCTTGACGCGGTCCACCACATAGAGCTTGCCGCCGGCCACCACGGGCGACGCGTAGAAGCCGTCCTCGAACTCTTTCCTCCACACCTGCTTGCCGGTCGTGAGGTCGTGACATAGCAACTCGCCCGCATCGGTCACGAGATAGACCAAGCCCTCCGCAATCACGGGACTTGCCACATCGGGCAGATTGCCGTCCTCCCACTCCCACAGCTTCTGCGGCACACCCGCCTGCGACAGTTTGAATGCCGCCATCTTGGAGTAACAGTTCGCGGCCAGCCAGACATCGCCCTCCCACGCCAGCGACGGTGCGACCTCGCCGGACACCGCCTCCACTTCCCACAGCTTCTTGCCTGTCGCCAGTTCCATACCCCATGTGAATTTGCTCGCGTGAATCAGCAACACATGCTTGTCGCACAGCGGCATGATCACCGGTGTGCTCCAGGACATGCCCACCTCGCGCGGCGTCTCCCACAGCGTCTTGCCCGTGGTCTTGTCCACCGCCAGAATGCGGGCCTGCTCCTCCTGATCCCACTGGACGACCAGCATGTCGCCGCGATAGACCAGCGATGAGGCGTGCCCGTAGGTGTTTTTCGGGCGGCCCAGAAATACTTGCCACACGATGTTGCCTTGATAGTCCAAGGCCACCAGATCACCCGTGCCGAAAACCGCGTAGACGCGGCTCTCGTCGCAGGCGGGCGAGGAGGCCGCAAAACCGGTGTCCTCGCCGACCTCGGGCAGGGGCTCGCGGTTTTTCGCGCCGTCCGGTATATCCTTGCTCCACAGCAACGCGCCGGTCTCCGCATCGTGCGCCATGCCCGTCCGAGCCGCCGCGTCGCCCGAGGTGAGAAAGATCCGCTTGCCCCACACCGCAGGCGTGCTCGCACCGCCGCGCTTCAGCGCAACCTTCCACTTGACGTTCTGGCCCTTTTCCCCGTTCCACGCCACCGGCGCGTTGGTCTCGGCCGTACGTCCCGACTGATCCGGGCCTCGCAGGAACGGCCACTGCCCCTCGAGCGCAGCCTGTTGGGTGCCTTTGCAGCAGGGGCAGACGTGCGGCTCTCCGGGCTTCAGTTCAGGATTCTTCAAGCTGGCCCGCAGCGCGCGGTCAGCCGGGCGCGGCGGGTGACGCCCGTGCGTGACCTGCAAGGCCGTTGCCCCCGCCAACAGCACGATGCCCGCCCCCAACACCGCGTTCACCGCCAGCCGGTCTGCGCGCGCCGGATCGCCCCCCCCCAGCGTACGGGGATCGGGTATCCTAAGGCTCAGCCGCCACGCCAGCCCGAAACAGCCGGCCGTGACCAGCAGACCTACAACCAGCAGCGCCACGCCGCCCTGCCGGAACGTCAGGCTGTTGAAAAAGGCGCGCCGAGCCAACTGATCTAGCCCGCGCGCGAAAGCCACAGCCTGCGCGTCCTGGGGCGCAGCGCGTCCCTGCGCCAACGCTTGCGCAAGCACCTCAGACCGAACGGTCTCCGCCTGACCGGAGCGATATCCGTCCGCAGCCAACAACGCGGCTACCGTGAGGCTGAAAACCAAAGCCACCCCACCTACTCCCCGTGCGCACTGCCGCAGCGTCCGATAGTGCACCACCGTCCCTTTGCAAACCATATCCAGTCTCCCCTTTTTTCTCAAACGCGTCGGCCAGTATCTTAAAGAACGTCCCACGCATTCGCAACAGGTTTACGTACTGTCGCGTGACTCTCCGAAAGATCGTGCTGTCGTGACGTTTTCAAAAGTGGACGGTTGTAGCGAGCAAAAGTGGACGGCAAAAGTGGACAGTTGCCTGTAGTTCGCAAAAGTGGACACGGGGCAGAGCCCCGCGCCGAGAGTCATTTTGGGCGGTTGGTGAAGAGGATGTGGGGGAGTGTGTCTTTCATGGGAGAGCGGGCGATGACTGAGACGCGCCCGTCCGTGTGGTCGCATTTGACGATCCACGCGCCCGGCTTAGCGTCGACTCTGACCTTGAGGTGGCCGATGAGCACCCTGCGGTCGCTGCCGACGCGGATGCCCGAGCGTTCGCTCCACACAAAGTTCCACCAGGGGCACGCCGGGACTGGGCGGAGGCAGACGCGGTTCTCGCGCTCCGCGAGCCGCCAGGCGTCCGCGGGCGTGGAGCCGATCTCGCGGTGAGCCTCGTGGTGGTTGCGCTGGTAGACGAGCGAGCCGACGTGCTCGTTGGCGAGTTCGAGGACGGTTGTCCGATTCAGTGCGAAGAGCGCGGGGAGGCGGTCGAGCCAGACCTGGTGGACGCGCTCGATCTTCCCTTTCGCCTGGGGCGTTGGGGCGTAAAGGAAGGTGACGCCGTAGAACAGGAGGTTCTCCTGGAGGCGGGTGACGGAGTCCGGCGTGCCTGTGAAGAAGACGGAGGCATGGTCCACGTAGATCTGCAGGGGCATGCCGTGCGTGATGAAGGCCGTTTCGAGGAAGTGGAGGTAGGCGGCGTGTGTCTCGCGCAGGTAGAGCCCGCCGCCGGTCTGGAAGCGGCAGCAGTCGTCGAGCATGTTGATCATGGGCATCATGGGCGCGTCCGGGCCGAACCAGCGGTAGGGCGTGGCGTCCATCTGCCAGAGTTCGCCTACGCGGGGCCGCTGCCAGCGCCGGGTGTAGGAGTGTGTGGGGCGGGGCGCTGGCTTCGCGATCCCTTCCCGCAACGCCCAGAGCCTGACTTGGGCGCGGTCGAGGCGGAAGCCGAACAGCCTCTGGGCCTCGCTGGCGGCGAAGGCGAAGCTGTACGGCGGCGTGGCGGCGAGCCAGCGCCGCAGGCCGTCGGTCACCTCCTTTGGCCACGGCGACGCGCGGTCACCGCCGGAAACGCCGGGGATGAACGCGTCCGCGCGGCCCCCTGCCGAGGCCCCGAGATACTTTGTGTAGAGCTTGTACAGCCCGCTGCGTGACAGTCCGAGACGCTCGGCAGCCTCGTCCGCGGAGATAATCCTGTTCCTGAACTGGGAGAGAACGTCGCGCACCATCTCGGGGGCGACCCTGTGTGTGAGTTGGGGTCTATTCATGCGCCATAGGGTAAGCGGAATCAGGGGCTGCTGTCTCTCCCGTTCCCGACCCCGCCTCCCCTTGGCCCTTCGGGCCACCCCTTCGGGGACGGGGAGGCGGGGTCGGGAACGGGCGCCCGCGCAAACCTGCACCAGCCGAAACGTACGGAGCGTCCACTTATGCCCGCTACGCGCCGTCCACTCTTGCTCGCGCCAACCGTCCACTTATGCCAACTGCAAAGTGTCTACTTTTGATTTCACCCCGACATAAAAACAGGTCTCCCTTGACTTGCGAACAAAGTAATCTATACTGTGAAAGTATTGTTATTTGTGGAGTGTTGATAATGGTTGCATCGCGCCTCAAGAGGGGCGGTTCCATTTGTTGAAATTCTTTTTTATGATGATACATCCCCAACGATTATTTTTTAAATCCGTCCTCCTGTTGGGGACTGTTCTTCTTGCGGTTTCCCCTCTAACGGCCCAG
>CAIRDL010000882.1 GCA_903877345.1 uncultured Oscillochloris sp.
CTGACCTTTCGACAGTGTTGAGCGCGGTTTCGCATTATTCGCCGCCGTCGGCAGCAGCGCGGGCCTCCTGTGGTAGAACCGACGTGAGTCGTCAAGCCAAGGAGGAGCGCCATGCACCGCAGCCTGCAGATCGAACGAGTCGATGCCATTCCGATTCTCGTCACGTGGTTGCAGCATATGGCGGGTGCCGAACACATCGATAGCCACTGGACGCCCCATCGAGAATGGGATGGGGTGCGCTATGGGCAACTGGCGGTGCTCTTCCTGACCTTTGTGCTGCACGAACGGGATCATCGGCTCTCCGCCCTCGCGGAGTGGGTCGCTGCCCATCACGCCACGCTCACGGCACTCACGGGCTGGACGATTCCCCCCGCCGATGTGACCGATGACCGGCGTGGGCACCGGTTGGAGATCCTCGGGTAAGGACGCCAGCCAGATCACGGCGGTGCAACAGGCAGTCGGGCGGCATATCGTGCGCGTGTATGCCTTGCCCACCGACGTGGCGCGGGTGGACACCACCTCCTTTAATGTCACCCATGCCCCGACCGATGGCGGACAATCTGGCCGTGCCCTGCTCCCATTCGGCCACAGCAAAGATCAGCGCCCAGACCGGCTCCAATGCAAGCAACCCCTTGCACCCCTCGACCCCGGTGGGGTGCCGCTGCTCAGTGCCACCACCCCGGTGGAGGAGGTGACGACCTACCAGGTGCAGTGGATCGTGCAGCGGAACGAACCCGCCCTGGCTGACGCCCTGACCCTGGCGGGCTGGCGCATCTACGTCACCAATAGCACGCCGGAGGACATGTCGCTCGTGCAGGCGACGGCGCTGTATCGCGAGGCGTGGACGGTCGAGCATGGCTTTCATCGCTGGAAGGGCGGATACCTGCCCGCATTGCCGCTCTTCCTGCCCATCGCATGGCGTATCCGTGGCCGCATGCTGCGGTTGCTCATCGCCTTGCAGGTACGCACGCTGCTGGAGTGGCAGGCTCGCCGCACCCTCGCGGCAGAACAGGCCACGGTGGCCGGACTCGTCCCCGGCAACCCGAAAATGGCGACGGCACATCCGACGGCGGAGCGCTTGTTGTCCATGTTTACCCATCGCCATCTCATCCTTCAGCACGTCGGTGACCAACGGGTCGGTCAGGTTCTCGAATCGTTAACCCCACTCCAACAACGCATCTTGCACCTGTTACAGTTACCGGCGACGCTGTACCACTTTCAGGTACGGTTGAGCGTTCAAACCGCAGTTCGATCTTCTCCCGTAGCGTGGGCTGATGGTCTTTGAGCATCCAGAGATCGTCACCACCCCCTTCGACGATCTGGACGCTCACGGCCCGTTGGGTGAACATCGCGTCGCCGGTCATGCGCATGCTCGGTAACGCTAGGTGGTGCAGCACCACGGGTGCGGCTACAAGCTCATGCTCTTTCGTGTCTACCGCAACCTGGAACACCACGATACCCTGGGCGGGGGCATCGGCAGCCAACAGATGCACCCCACGGGAGTGTCCACGCGGGATGGTGCCCCGCATGGTTGGGCCGTCCAGCGCCACGGTGATACGACACCGATCCGGCACCTCGCCCACCGACGGTGGACAAAACACCTGCTGCCCTAACGGTTCCAGCGCGACGACATCGAGCGCGGTGCCCAACATACGGCTCCAAGTCGTATGCTGGGGCATCCGCGCCCGCTTGGGGCCAAAGAGGACGTGCAGTTCATGGCAGCGAAGTTTGGCCCAATCGGCCACGGACTCCACCCGACGATACCCCGCCAATGTGGCCAGCACGGCCACCGTTACAATGAGCGCCAAGGGATAGTGACGGCCCCGTGCCTTCCGGCGATCCACCAGGGGTTCCGCTGCCGTGTAGAGCGCCCCCACAGCGAGGACACACGGCTCGTCCGATCCCACAAGCGTAAAAGGCAAACTGCTCTCCTGCATCACACACACCTTTCATGTTGATGGTGGCTGGTACCTCCATCATACCTTGAAAGGTGTTGTCTTCCTTCTACCGCGCTAGGGCATCGGTGGGCACTTCTCGGACTTTGCAACCGCCATGCCCCCCCCACACCCGCAGATTGACAGATTAGTTCACGGATGTTATACTCTGGAGCATTGGAGTTACACCCGAGCGGGAGTAACTCAGTTGGTAGAGTACCTGCTTCCCAAGCAGGCTGCCGCCGGTTCGAGTCCGGTCTCCCGCTCCACATTAGGACGCCGAATTCCTCAGCGGAATTCGGCGTTTTGCATGGCGCTGGGAGTAGACATAGCTTTTCAGACAGCTCTAAGGCTGTAGCAAAGTCACTGCGTCCGTGCCTTGCACAGTCGTCGTCGTAATGCTATAGTAGCGGGGCAAGCGACAGCACCCGGACGAGCAAGCGGTCTGCTGCGGCGCTAATGGTTTTCGCACGGATGTAGAAGTTTAGGTGACACCAAGGAGCTTTCCCGGTGCTGTGTACTCTGGTTCAACCCTAATCCACAGTGGCGACCGCTCGGCCCTCTGACGTGACGACGAACGGGAGTTTGCTGCCCCGCTTGGATGGTCATCGCGTCTGGTGGCTCGGCCCGCCGTTCGTGTGGCCGCGGCAGCAGCGCCGCCGCAGTTCAAGGGCAACCCCCCACCAGCCCCGAAGTATCTCCTCGGCTCCCCCACCGTAACCCACACGACAGGAGCAGATCGACAACCCATGTACGAGCAGAGGCGACCTGATGTCGCGGTCTTCATAGACTTTGAGAATGTCTATGTAAGCGTGCGCGACAAACTCAACGCCAATCCGAATTTCGAAGCGATCATGGATCGCTGTAGTGACTTAGGCCGCGTGGTTATCTCACGAGCGTACGCTGACTGGTATCGTTACCCCCGCGTTACGAGTGCGCTCTATGCCAACGCGATTGAGCCGATCTACGTTGCTACCTATTACTACGACAAGGATGTGGGGCGCACCGGACGGGCGATCAAGAACAGCGTGGACATGAACCTCTGTATTGACGCCATGAAGACGCTCTTCACGAACCCCAACATTAACCGCTTTGTCCTTGTCACCGGCGACCGCGACTTTATCCCCCTCGTCAATAGCATTCGCCAACAAGGGAAAGAGGTTTATATCATCGGCATTGGTGGTGCCGCCAGCACGCACCTTGCCCAGAGTGCCGATGAGTTTGTCTTCTATGAGCAGTTAGTTGGGCGACAACCGGGCGGTTCCGCTACTGCCACCGCGATTGCCAATCGGGCCACCGAGTTTGCACGCGGCCTCGAACTCGCCACTGAGCCGCCGCCCCGCAATGAGCGCGAACCCGCTCCCCGTGAACTGCCGGTCGAGCCGCCGCCTGCCGTCGTGGTCGCGCTGCCTACTCCGCCCACCCACCCCGCCGATGGCGATGTTTACGGTGTTCTCGTTGAGGCCATTCATCTCGTGCGGAAGCGGGGCTATGTCTCGACCCTCGGCTCAATCAAGTTGGTGATGAAGGAGTTGATGGGTGGCGAGTTCAAAGAGAGCCGCTACCGCGACGTGAACGGGCGCCCCTTTGTGAAGTTTAAGGATTTTGTGGTTGATGCCGAGAAGCGCGGCAAGGTGCAAATCTTCACGAATGGCACGGTGAACGAGGTTTTCCTGCCTGGTGAAGATCCGTACAAGCTCTCGCAGTTCGCTGCGGCGCTCAGTGAGGAAGTCGCAGTCGAGCCGGTGGTGGATACCGCTGTCGTCGTCAATGGGCGCAAAGCGAGCGCCCGGGCCGAAGCCGTCACTGTTGAACAGGCGGACACCTCTGCTCGCCGCCGCCGCCGTCGCTCACGCCGTGGGCAGGGTAGCGGGCAGGCTGCGATCAACAGTGCTGCCCCGTTGGCCGATGAGGCGGAGTTTGACGAGCCGGAGTATGCACCGCCCGTTGAAGTGTCCGCCCCCGTGTCAGCGCAAGTGACCCTTCGCCCACTCGTTGATGCCGCGATTCCCTCTGAGTTCCCGGAGACCTACGCCGAGGACGACGCCACTGCTGGCCTTCCCGCCGACCTGCTTGCTGAAGCGGCAGCCCTTGAGGAGACCGCCGCCGCGCTTGGCCTCGTCAATTTGTCCCACGCCCCCGAACCGTTCGAGGCTGGCCCTGCTGAACTAGCTTGGGACGCCGCCGCGATTGCGGTTGCCGCTGCCGAAGTCACGCCGCCTGCCGAAACCGCGTGGGACACCGCCGAAACCGAAGCCACGCCGCCCGCCGAAACCGCGTGGGACACCGCCGAAACCGAAGCCACGCCGCCCGCCGAAACCGCGTGGGACGCTGCCGAAACCAAAGCCACCGAAACCGAAGCCGCGCCACCCGCTGAGGTCGCCTGGGACGCCGCCGAAGCCGCGCCGCCCGCCGAAGCCGTCGAAGCCACGCCACCCGCCGAAGTCGAAGTCACGCCGGAGGAAGCGGAGCCGAGCGTGGGTGAGGAGGAAGCAGAAGGGGTCACTGAACCGATTGACTTCAGTGAGACCGAGTGGGCGATCTTCACCCAGATGATGCGCGGCTTCACCAAGCCCGCTTCGTTCCTCCAGATCTTTGACACCCTGCGCGCACAGCGCAAGGCGCAGCAACTGGTTCGTACCAACGAGCAACTCCGCACGATGGTTAAGCAGGCGATCAACACTGGCCTGATCGAGCGGAGTGGCCGTGGCAAGCGGGTTTATTACACGCTTCGCCCGGAATAAGGGTCGTAGCCACATGGGTTATGCTGGTTAAGATCTGTGGTCTTCGCACCGTTGAACACGCCCTCGCCGCTACGGCGGCGGGGGCGGCAATGCTCGGACTGGTTTTTGCCCCTAGTCGCCGCCAAGTCACCCCAGAACAAGCCGCCGCTATCGTCGCCGCCGTCGTCGCTACGCCGCACCCCGCACCGCATCGCGTCGGCCTTTTTGTCAACACCGCTCCCGCCCTGATCAACACCCTTGCGGCCCAAGTTGGCCTTGACTATGTGCAACTCAGTGGCGACGAGCCAGTCGCCTATGCTGAGTTCATCACCCTTCCGATCATTAAGGCGATCCGTATGGATGGGTCAGCGCATGAAGCCGCTTGGATCAGGTTGGCTTGTGCCAAACAACGCCCGCCGCAGTTGGGCGGTCAGCGCGCTGTCATCCTGTTGGTGGACGCCCACGTACCGGGGCGCTACGGCGGCACTGGGGGTGGTCGCCGATTGGGCGCGGGCGGCTGAACTGGCGGCTCGTGCGCCCACGATGCTCGCTGGCGGGCTGAACCCAGCGAATGTGGCGGCGGCGATTGCGGCGGTGCGCCCACTGGGGGTTGATGTCAGCAGTGGCGTCGAACAAAACGGGCAGCAAGACCCAGCCAAGATTGAGGCTTTCGTTGGTGCCGCACGCGCCGCGCAGGGCTGACCACCGGCACCGCATGGCGGGCTTGGGTCGCGCCCTTGCCCTCGTCGGCGGGGTGGCCGTGGGCGCGTTCGCGCTCCGCTGGATCTTCCTGCGGCAGCGCCAAGTCGCCCTTTGCCCGACGCCCTACCAAACCGCGCCCATCGGCCCCGAGCAGGTCGCCCCGCAACGCCGCCGCATCGTGCTCAGCGACCTCCACATGGGTGCGGGCGACCGGCTCGATGATTTCGTGGACGACGCGGCGCTGATTGAGTTTCTCGACCACTACGTGAGCAATGGTGCGCCCACTGAACTGATTCTCGCCGGTGACACCTTCGAGTTGCTTCAGGTGCGTTTGCCCGCCATTGACGATGACGAGTACAACGATGCGGTTGCCGCCCTGCGCGTTGAGGCGATTCTCACGGCCCACGCGGCGGTTTTCGCTGCCTTGGCCCGCTTCTTGGCCGCCCCGCAGCACCAACTGACGGTGCTGATCGGCAATCACGACTTCGAGTTGCACTTTCCGGCGGCGAAGGCGCGGCTCGCCGCCACACTCGGCGTGGCCCCCGATGATGAGCGGTTGCGCTTCGGGATCAGCTACCACGGCGGCGGGGTCTACATTGTCCACGGCAACCAGTTTGACGGGTGGAACCGCTTTGTCCACTTCGCTGGCATCAGCGAACCCTTTGAGGTCGTGCGCGGCACACAGTTGGTCAAAGAGGTGATTAACGAACTGGAGGACGACACCCTTCCGCTTGCACCGCTGATTGATAACGTGAAACCCTCCTCGGCGCTCTTCTGGCA
>CAIRDL010000883.1 GCA_903877345.1 uncultured Oscillochloris sp.
ATCATATCGTATAATTCAGGTTAATGGGCGCTACGGCACATGGACATCGGAAAGGATCCCCAATGCAGGTCTTGCTGGTAGACGACAACCCCCTGATGCAGCAAGTGATTAGCCGTTTCCTGGTCAGCCAGGGCTATGGCGTGGACATTGCTGAAAGTGGCGAGGAGGCGCTCGCCGCTGTGCGCCGCGAAGCGTGTCAACTGCTCATCATTGATATGCGCCTGCCTGACCTGGATGGCCCGGAACTCCTCACGATCTTGCGCCGCGAGCCGGGGTTGGCCGCTTGTCCCGCCATCGCCGTTAGCGGCCTCGGCGAAACCGACCGCGAACGCACGGTGACGGCGGGTTTCGATATCTTCATGGTGAAACCACTCGACCTCGATGAACTCTTGGCGACGGTGCAACACTACATTGATGCCCGGGTCGTGCGGACGGTCGGGATCTGAGAGGCATCGCCCGTGGAGCGGCTCATTTTGTGGGATGTGGACGGGACGCTGTTGAGTACCGCTGGCGTTGCTGCGGAGGCCATGCGGGCCGCCATCCGCGAGGTGGTCGGCTCGACGGCACCTTTGGCGCGCACCACCTACGCAGGCAAAACCGACTGGCAGATTATTCGCGAGAGCCTGCCGACCCTTGCGCCCACTGAGATCAGCGCCCGACTCCACGAGTTTGCCGCAGCCTACCTAGCACGCCTGGAGGCCCAACGGGAGGCGTTGGTGGCGCGGTCGCAGCTCTTCCCCGGTGTCGCCGCCATCCTCGCGGCCCTCGGCGGTGCGGCCCGGCAAGCTCCGCTGACTGGCAACCTCGCCGCAGTTGCGCGCCTCAAGCTGGAGTGTGTGGGGTTGCTGCCGTTCCTTGACTTGGCGGCGGGCGCGTACGGCGATGATCACCACCACCGGCCCGCGTTGGTGCCGATTGCGGCGGCGCGGGCGGCGCAGCGCTACGGACACAGCTTCACGGGCCGTCAGGTGATTGTCGTCGGTGACACGCCCTACGACATTGATTGCGGGCGCGCCAATGGCGCACGCACCGTCGCCGTTGCGACGGGGCCGTACAGCCTGGCGGAGTTGCAGGCCCACGGCCCCGATGTGCTGCTGCCTGATTTGGCGGACACCGCTGCGACTATGGCTGCGGTGTTGGGGTAGCCCCGCCGCTAATCTGCACCGAGGCGGTCATATTCCAGCGCAAACGGTCGTCCCACTTGGTCGGCTTGATCACCACGGTGTAGACGATGTCGCCCTGGCGGTTTTTGCCCTGCGGCTTGATCTGACTGACCGTGCCAGGCAACTCAAAACCCGGCAGCGCGTCAAACGTCACCGTCACCGGATCGCCCCTGCGGATCTTGACCACATTCAGTTCCGTCAGATCCTCAGTTTGGATCTCCCAATTGCTGAAATCGGCCAAGACGATTACCGGCGACGTGGCAGCGGGCACTTCCCCCACCTTGAGGTTCAGTTCGGCCACGGTGCCAGCGATGGGAGCCGTCAGGGTGGCTTGCTCAAGCGCCAACTGCGCCTGCTTGAGACTCACCTCAGCCCCTTTGACCCGCGCCAACGCCCCGGCCAGACTCGCCTCGCTCGGCGCAGCCTTGATTTCGGCCAACCGTGCTTCGGCGGCAGCGACCCCGGCTTGGGCAGCGGCCACGTTGCCCTGACGCTCGCCGCCCGTTAGTTGGGCCAAACGGGCCTGGGCGGCGGCGATTTTGGCGCGGGCTGCCGCAATCGCATCTGCGTCCGCCGGACTAAGCAACAGCGTGAGCCGCGCCTCGGCATCGCGCACCTGCGCCTCCGCACCCTGGATGCC
>CAIRDL010000884.1 GCA_903877345.1 uncultured Oscillochloris sp.
ACTTGGCCCCGGATTGCCGAACTGCACACCGCGCTCGCGAACGAACGCATGCCCGAAGCCCGTATCAGTGGGCTGCGCCACATCGGGGCGGTTTGGTACGCCCAAGGTGGGGCCGCCGAAGTGCTCACCGAACTTGGGCTGAACCTCGCCGAACGGCTCAGGATGGCGCAAGGCGCGGTAGTCAGCGAACTGCTGCTCGCCTACGGGGCCGCCCAAGAAGAGCAACGCACCCGTGAGTGGGAGGCACGCCTGCTCGCTCGCGCCTCCGAACTGGATGGTCTGCACCGCATCATTTCCGCCGCCAACTCAACGCTCGATCTTGATACGTCGCTGCAAACGGTGGTCGAGACGGTCGCCCAAGTGGTCGGTGTCGAGGCATGTTCGATCTATCTTTACGATAAACACCGCGACGAGTTGGTGCTGCGGGCGACCCGTGGCCTCAATCGGGCCGCCATTGGGCAGGTAGTCTCGCACTTGGGCCACGGCGTCACCGGTTGGGCCGCCCAACTCGGCCACCCCGTCGCTGTGCGCGATATTTGGCAAGAGTCGCGCTTCAACGTCGAGCCGCAGCTTGGCGAGGAACCTTTCCGTTCGATGCTGGCCGTGCCGATTGTGCTCTTCAGTGCCGAACGCTTCCAGTTCAGCGCCGATAAGCTCCAGGGTGTGATCACCGTGCAGACGATTGGCCCCCGCGATTTCTTGCAGGAAGAGATCTCGTTTGTCGAGGTGGCTGCCGGTGAGTTGGCTTTCTTCATCGCTAACGCGCAGCTTTACCAACAAACCGACGAGCGCCTGCACCAGAAACTCCGTGAACTGACCACGCTCCAACAGGTTTCCAAAAGCATCGCCGAGCAGATTGGCTTGCGCGATGTGCTAAGCCTGATTGCCGAGAAGGCGGTGGAGTTGGCCCAAGCCGACCGGGCGGCGATCTTCCAAATGGGTGACGACGGCCACCTCATTTTGGTCGCCAGCCACGGCGGTGAAGGCGACGGCGTGCGTGATTTCATCATCCAGACCGTGCGCGACAGTCGCCCGCTCGCTGTGATGAATGCGTACCAAGACGCCCGCTTTCCTGAGTTGGCCGAGGTTGCCTCGCGTGAGCACTTTCACTCGCTCTTTTGCATGCCTCTGCGCGCCCGCGAACGCACCATCGGCGGAATTTGCCTTTACAAGCACGAGCCGCATCTCTTTGATTATGAGCAGGTGCGGCTCCTAAGCACGTTCGCCGATGAGGCGGCGATTGCGATTGAGAATGCTCGGCTCTACGATGAAAGCCAACGCGCCTTGGCGATCAAGTCGGCGCTGCTCCAAGAAATGCACCATCGAGTGCGGAACAACCTGCAGACGATTTCGGCCTTGTTGGCGATGCAACTGCGCCGCGTTGAGCCGCAGAGCCAAGGCGCCACGGCTTTGCGCGAAAGCGCGGCCCGCATCCAGTCTATTGCCGCCATCCACAATCTGCTCTCGCGTGAGGATGTTGGGGTCACAACGGTGAGCGCCGTGGCCCGCCAGGTGGTCGAAAGCGCTCAGGCTACCCTCGTGACGAGTGAGACGCCGGTGCGCTTCGCCATTATGGGCATGCAGGTGAAGGTCGGCTCGCGTGACGCAACCGTGCTGGCCTTGGTGATCAACGAACTGATCAGCAACGCGCTGTCGCACGGACTCGCCGCCGAAGGTGGATGCGTGGAGATCGAGGCGACCCTGGACGATGGCATGGTCACGGTGGAGGTGCGCGACGACGGCCCGCAGCACCCGCATCTGCCGAGAACCACCATCCGCAGTGGTCTGGGCCTGCAAATCATCGAAACGCTCGTCCACGAAGATCTGGGCGGCAGCTTTCGGTTGGTGCGCGATGCCGCCGGTGCCTGGATGCACGCCACCGTTTGTTTCCCGCAACGGATGCTTGATGAAGTTGGCGAAACGCTTTGAACGCGGGAACGCCTGGCGGGTTGACCGGCGCGATGCGTCGCCCCTACGGGTGCCGCACCGGCACGCCGCGCTCACGCAGGTAGCCTTTAACCTGGCTGATGGTGTACTCGCCGAAGTGGAAGATTGAGGCAGCCAGCACCGCGTCGGCAAGGCCATCAGCGAGGCCACGGTACATATCTTCGGGTGAACCAGCGCCCCCCGAGGCGATCAGCGGCACCGGCACCGCCGCGCTGATGGCGCGCAGCAGTTCGAGGTCGTAGCCCTGTTTCTGGCCGTCGGCGTCCATACTGTTGATGCAAATCTCGCCTGCGCCCAGTTCAACGCCCTGGCGAATCCACGCGATGGCGTCAAGGCCCGTGGGGCGCGGGTTCGCCCCGGTGTGCGTAAAGACCGCCCAACGCGGCGGTTCACCGGGGGCGCTGATACGGCGGACATCCACCGAAAGCACAACACACTGGCTGCCAAAACGCTTCGCGCCTTCTGCAATGAGTTGGGGGTTTTGCACCGCCGCTGTGTTGAGCGAAACCTTGTCGGCTCCGGCGCGCAACATGCGGTACATATCCTCGACGGTGCGTAACCCACCGCCGACCGTCAGCGGGATGAAGACTTGGGCGGCGGTGCGCTCGACCACTTCAACCATAATCGCCCGCTCGTCGCTCGAGGCGGTAATATCGTAAAAAACCAACTCGTCCGCCCCCGCCGCATCGTAGGAGGCAGCTAGGGCCACCGGGTCGCCCGCATCGCGGTGGTTGAGGAACGACACGCCCTTGACCACACGACCGGCCTTCACATCCAGACAAGGAATGATGCGACGGGTAAGCATAGGACACGCTTTCAGGCAGCTGCGCCGAGTAGATAGCGACGCACCAAATCGAGGGCGAGGGTGCCGACGAACGCCCAACCCTCCGGTTGGCGCAGGTCGTAGCGCCGCGTGACTTGGCGCGTTTCTTCGGGGGTAACGAGGGCGACACTCACGGCGGTAAAGCCGCTTGCATCAGGCACGCTGGCAACCTGGGCGGCGAGTGCCAAATCGGCCCGCCAACGGTCGCCCACACTAACGGCCCCTACATGAGCCAAGGCGGCGGCAGCGTGTTCGTCGCTGGGCCGATCCAGGGTGTGGATGAT